>NZ_JBFHGM010000252.1:0-7460 GCF_041583095.1 Draconibacterium sp. | reverse complement strand
AGGGGTGGATGAGAAATATGCCTATATAAAAGTTGGAACACCTTATGAAAATCCGACAAAAATAATGTCGCACGACTTAATTATTGGGGCTTATAAAGGAGTGTGGCACCAAAACGGAGCCATAACGGGCGAGCAGGCCGGTGGTTGCTGGAAAGTCGAATTTGTTACCGGAGGAGAGTATAATATTGTACTTCGCCGTTTCCCACGCGAGAGCGGGCATGCTATCAACGCTACTTTCCCGGCCCAGGAAAAACGTATTGAACTCGACAAAACAGCACCTGCTGCCGTGAAAAATGATTTTACCAAAGCACATTTATATGTAGCGGGTCAAACCAAAAAGGTTGACATAAAAGAGGGGCAGAAAGAAGTAACATTTAAGCTAAATATTCCTGCCGGAAAATACGATATGGAAGCGCAGTTGATTGATGAAATGAACCGTATTCATCCGGCCTACTATGTTTATATTGAAAAACTATAAAATCATGATGAAAATAATAAAATCTATTATTCTGATTTTGTTTTGCGCATCAGTGTCGCAAGCACAAAGTCCAAACGATGAGTTAAGAAATATAGACAGTACAAAACCATTCTTATTAACCTATAAAAAAATAGATAGTGTAAGGCTCGACCTCACTTTCCGTTATCCACCAAAATTCAAAAAGAACAAAAAATACCCTGCCATTATTTTCTTTTTTGGTGGCGGCTGGAACGGTGGAACAACAGAACAGTTTAAACCACAAGCTGAATACTTTGCATCAAGAGGAATGATTACGGTGTTGGCAGACTATCGCGTAAAATCGAGGCACAAAACGACTCCTTATGAAGCTAGTGCTGATGCCAAGTCGGCCATTCGTTTTTTGCGCCAATACGCAAGCGAATTAAATATTGATACCGAAAAAATTGCAGCCTCAGGGGGATCTGCCGGAGGGCATTTGGCAGCTGTAACCGGTGTTTGCCCAACACTTGATGAACCGGATGAAGATTTAAATATTAGTTCGAAAGCCAATGCACTGGTTTTGTTTAACCCTGTGTTTGATAATGGCCCCGAAGGTTTCTGCCATGAGCGTATGGGCGAACGCTGGAGCGAAATATCGCCGGCTCATAACATCTCAAAAGATGCCCCGCCTACAATTGTTTTTCTGGGGCGAGAAGACCATCTGATTCCTGCTTCTGTAGCCGAAAACTACAAGGCAAAAATGGATGAAGCGGGTTGCCGTTGCGATTTGTTTTTGTACGATGACGCTGGGCACGGTTTTTTTAATAACTACAAATACGATGGTAAATTTTATGTGGAAACTGTGCGCGAAGCAGACCGGTTTTTAAAATCGTTAGGGTATGTTAAAGGTAAGCCAAAAATATAATTGAATTCAAAATAACTCATTGCCATTAACGATGATGCTAATTAATCTTGGATCTCATTTTTAAGGAATCTTTGAGGATTGAAAATGCGTCATGTGTTAGTTTTCTTTATTAGAGCAAGGAAATTGAAATACAAACAAAAACAATTAATATGAAAAATTTAAAAAGAAGAATTACACTAAGCCTGGTACTGCTCATGCTGATTAGCACAGGCTTTGCACAAAAACAAACAAAAAAGCTTAGTACCGACGAACGTATGGCCTGGTGGCGCGATGCCCGTTTTGGGATGTTTATTCACTGGGGACCTTATGCTGTTCCCGGTGGCGAACGTAATGGAAAAGTTTGTGGTGGTGGTGCCGAGTGGATTATGGACAAACTGGATTACACCATTGAAGATTACGAAAAAGAGGTGGTTGATGTGTTTGAACCTGTTAAATTCGATGCCGAAGAATGGGTGCGTATTGCCAAAAATGCAGGTATGAAATACATCGTTTTAACATCGAAACACCACGATGGTTTCGCCATGTGGAACTCGAAAATAAGCGACTACAACATTGTAAAACGCACCGATTTTGGCCGAGATGTGGTAAAAGAGTTAGCAGAAGCTTGCAGAAAAGAGGACATTGTTTTTTGTTTCTATCACTCCATTACCGACTGGCATCATCCGCAGGCACAATCTATATTTTACCCGCATTACAACGTGGGGCAAAAAGACCAAACCAAATCGAATCCGGAGTTTCCAAAATATTTCGAAAATTACCTAAAACCTCAGGTGCGTGAATTGCTTACCAATTATGGCGATATTGGCGTGGTTTGGTTTGATGGCGAATGGATAGCTGATTACACTACCGAAATGGGAAAAGAAATGTACGAAATGATTATGGAACTTCAGCCCAATACCATTGTAAATAACCGCGTTGACAAAGGCCGTAACGGAATGGCCGGAATGAATGTGGAAGGGAATTTTGCCGGCGATTTTGGTACACCCGAAAAAGAAGTGCCTGCCACCGGAATTGATTCGGACTGGGAAGCCTGTTTTACTATGAACGGCTCGTGGGGCTATAAACCATCGGATAAAAAGTGGAAAAGTGATGAAAAGCTAATTCATAGCCTGATTGACATTGTATCGAAAGGAGGAAATTTCTTGCTCAATGTTGGCCCTGATGGATTGGGTGTTATCCCAACAGAGAGTATCGAAATACTTACCTCAATGGGTGATTGGATGGATACGAACAGCGAGTCGATTTATGGCTGTAAAGCCAGTCCGGTTAACCGGCCCGAGTGGGGACGCTATACCAGCAAAGACAAGGTAGTTTATGCCCATGTTTTTGATTGGCCTGAAGATGGAAAACTGATGATTGATGAAAAACTAAAAGTAATAAAGGCAAATTTGGTTGATGGTGGTAAGAAACTTGAAGTTGATGGCTCAATTGTAGCTTTACCCAAAAATGCTCCCGACAACATTGCTTCGGTTATAAAACTCGAATTAGCGCAATAAACGAAACTATGTTTTTGTGAGAAAGATTCCTGTTCCATGTTGCGAATCGGAATCTTTTTTTTTTGCCTCACGTTTCTTAGCTTCAAAACCACCCCAGATGCAACATAATTACCAATGCATGCACTATTGGTGTTAATATAAATATTCGATTTTTATTACTCTTGTAGCTGTTAAACTGTTAAAATTCAGCAGAGCCTATGTAAGCTAAAGAATATTTAAACCAAAAATTATCAACCTATTTTTATGCAAATTTTTAGTAATTTATTTATCTCCCTGTTTCTATTCGGCCTTCTGTTTGCTGGTTGCAATAAAACGAATGAGCAAACCCACAAATTGAAACTCTGGTACAATGCCCCGGCAGCCAATTGGAACGAAGCATTGCCTATTGGTAACGGACGCATAGGAGCCATGGTTTATGGTATCCCGGATAAAGAAAACATCCAGTTAAACGAGGAAACGCTTTGGGGTGGTGGACCACACCGTAATGATAATCCCTATGCAAAAGCAATACTGGACGACATACGCCAATTACTTTTTGATGGTAAGTATGAAGAAGCGCATAAGTTGGCTAATGCAAAAATTATTTCAAAAGTAGCGCATGGTATGCCCTACGAAACAATTGGAAATTTGAGACTGAATTTTGAAGGCCATGAGAACTATTCTGATTATTATCGTGAGTTGGATATTGAAAATGCGGTGACGAAGTCGATGTATACGGTTGACGGTGTAACGTTTAAGCGCGAAGTCTTTACATCCTTTCCTGATCAGGTAATTGTAATTCGGCTTACGGCCAGCGAAAAAGGGAAGATTAGTTTCAGTGCCGGAATGGATCGTCCTGCACCGGCAGTGGTCGAGGTGAAGACTAAAGGGGAAAATGAGTTAAGCATGACCGGGACAAGCAGCGATGTAGCCGCCCGGGGAGTAAAAACGCCTGTTGAAGGCCGTGTTAAGTTTGAATCGAGGCTGAAAATAGTTCCCGAAGGAGGAACCTTAGCTGCTACGGATACAAGCCTGACCTTATCTGGTGCAAACAGTGCAACTTTGTATATTTCAATAGCTACCAACTTTGTAAACTATAACGATGTTAGTGCCGATGAACATAAGCGAGTAAGTGACTATATCGCTAAGGCCGAAAAGAAAGCGTATCAGGAATTAATTGCTGACCATTCTTCGTATTACCGCAGTTATTTCGACCGTGTTTCATTGGATTTAGGAGTTACCGATTCGATCAAAAATCCAACCAATGTGCGTATCAAAGAATTCAGTCAGGGTAACGATCCGGCGTTGGCTGCTTTATATTTTCAATATGGTCGTTACCTGTTAATTTGTTCTTCGCAACCTGGCGGACAACCAGCAAACCTGCAAGGGATTTGGGCGCATGAGCTTTATCCTCCGTGGAAAAGTGCCTATACGGTAAACATTAACCTGGAAATGAATTATTGGCCGGCAGAAATGACCAACCTCAGCGAAATGCACGAGCCACTGATTGAAATGGTAAAAGAGCTTTCTGTTACCGGACAGAAAACAGCACAGGATATGTACGGAGCCGAGGGCTGGGTATGCCATCACAACACCGATTTATGGCGTATTTGCGGCCCGGTTGATGGGGCTACCTGGGGCATGTGGCCAAGTGGTGGTTTATGGTTGAGCCAGCATTTATGGGAAAAATATTTGTATAGCGGCGATTTGGAATATTTAAAAGAAGTATATCCGGCGATGAAAGGTTCTGCCGAGTTTTGCCTGAGCTTTTTAACACCGGAACCCGATAATGGCTGGTTAATTTTTGCGCCTTCTACTTCGCCCGAAAACCGTCCGGCCCACATGCCAAAAAATGTGAATATTGCCTATGCCACCTCCATGGACAATCAACTCATTTTCGATATGCTGACTAAAACAGCAGAGGCAGCAAGCCTATTAAATACCGATTCTGAATTAATACAAAAGATTGAAGATACCCTTCCAAATCTGGCTCCTAACCAAATTGGACAATACGGTCAAATTCAGGAATGGATTCAAGACTGGGACAGCCCCGACGACAAGCACCGTCATATTTCACACTTATATGCCATGCATCCGTCTAACCAGTTTTCGCCTTTCAGAACTCCGGAGTTGGCCGAAGCTACCCGAAACACTTTGGTTTACCGTGGCGATCCGTCAACCGGCTGGAGCATGAACTGGAAAATTAACCAATGGGCACGTTTGCTTGACGGTAACCATGCTTATAAGATGATGACAGACCAAATAAAATTAGTTGGCGTTCCTGGTACGCGTGGAGGAGGTACTTATGCCAATATGCTGGATGCACATCCGCCTTTCCAGATCGATGGTAACTTTGGATTTACCTCAGGTTTAAGCGAAATGTTGCTGCAAAGTCACGATGGCGCTATTCAACTGCTGCCGGCCTTACCCGATGTGTGGCCAACAGGAAAAGTAAGCGGACTAAGGGCACGTGGTGGTTTCGAAATAGAATTGCTGGAATGGAAAGAAGGGGAAGTGGTTAAGGCAGTTATTAAATCGAAACTAGGAGGAAATTGCAGAATTCGTTCATACAACGAACTTCGTTTGGAAGGTGGTGAAGCTTTAGCATTCGCTGAAGGAGTTAATAAAAATCCGTTCTACCAGGTTCCATCAATTCAAAAACCGATTATTTCAGAAAAAGCTGATATGAAGGAATTTGAAGTGAAAGATAACTTTATATATGAGATTCCCACAGAAGCAGGACAAACCATTTTTCTGGTGAAGAAATAAAAAAAGAAATGGAACTTTTTTTACAGAGAATTAAAATGAAGAAACTTATTTTCATATTCGTTATTGGTTTAACACTAACTAATACATACGCACAAAACCCAATTTTTACCCACGTCTTTACAGCAGATCCGTCGCCTCATGTTTGGCCAAACGACGATCGCCTTTGGGTATACACCAGCCATGATGAACCCGGCTCGAATAACCATTACGGAATGACTGGTTACCACTGCTTTTCTACCACCGACCTCGTAAACTGGACCGACCATGGCCGCATATTACATCTTGAAAATGTTGACTGGGCAGAAAGCCACGCCTGGGCATTGGATGCCGCTTACTATCGTGGAAAATATTACCTGATTTATTGTATGAAAGAAGCCGGAATAGGTTTGTTCCGGACAGGTATTGCACGTAGCGACGTTCCTGAAGGGCCTTTTACCGATCTGGGTTATGTAAAAGGGGTGGAATTTGGGCAGGATCCGGCACTTTTTATCGATGATGATGGAAAGCCTTACCTGTTTTGGGGGCACGATCGCAAATGTTTTGCAGCCGAGCTGAATGCCGACTTAATGTCGATAAAGCCTGAGACCTATATCGAATTAACGTCTCAATTAACCCATGTTTTTGAAGGCCCCTGGGTACATAAATACAAAGGGAAATATTATTTGACCTACCCCGGATTAACACCACGCAGATGGCCCGAAAAAATGTTCTATGCTGTTGCCGATCAACCATTGGGGCCTTATGAATTTAAAGGGTGTTTTATCGACGATTTTGAAGGCCAAAGTGGTACCAATCACGGTGGTACGGTTACGTACAAAGGGAAAGACATTATGTTTTACCACAGCGCCTGGTTGTCGGGTGGTTTAAGCGAAACCCGTTGTGTAATGGCCGATTATTTAAACTACGACGAGGAGGGAAATATCATTCCTATTGTACCTTCGAAAGAAGGTTTGGGAAATGCAAAACGAACTAAAACAACCTTAAAGCTGGAAGCAGAAAACGGTTTTGCAGCAGGCGGAGAGCTGTATAATGTAAATGTGGATACCTGGATAGAAGGATACAGTGGTAAGGGCTACGTTACCCATTTCGATAATCCTTACGACCATGTTTCTATTTTGGCACAGGTTGCCAAACCTTCAAAATATCGGTTTATAGTAAGGTATGCTTCACCCGACGGAGAATCAAACCACGATATCCTGATAAATAGCCATCAGTACAGAGAATTTAAGTTTCCTCAGTCTGAAACCTTTCGCGAAATTGACTTTGGCATTGTTGAATTAAAAGCCGGAGATAACCTGGTGCGAATACTCCGCAGTAACTGGAACCCATCGGAAGGTTATTTTGCGCTCGATTACATTAAATTGGAACAGGTATTTGAGAATGAGGAATTAACGAAATAACACAAGAATTGAAAAACAAAATAAATAGAAATGAAAAATACGATTTTAATAGTTCTTATAGCCTTGGTTACGTATTCGTGTGAGGTCAAAGAAATTAACAAAGAAGAACCCCAACGTCCTAACATCATTTTTATGATGGCCGACGATCATGCCTACCAGGCCATTAGTGCTTACGATGATAAGCTTACAAAAACACCAAACATCGATCGAATTGCCAACGAAGGGATGATTTTTACCAACGCATGTGTTACCAACTCCATTTGTGCACCATCTCGTGCCGTTATTTTAACCGGAAAACACACGCACATTAACGGGAAAACCGACAATTATTTCCCCTTTGATACAACTCAGGTTACTTTTCCTCAGTTGTTGCAGGATGCCGGTTACCAGACTGCCATGTTTGGCAAATTGCATTTTGGCAATAGCCCGAAAGGATTCGACCAGTTTAAAATTTT
>NZ_JBFHGM010000251.1:0-7498 GCF_041583095.1 Draconibacterium sp. | reverse complement strand
TTTGGTGTGGCATTGGCCTTTTATTACCGCAAATACATCGTTCGCCGCGAGAAATTCGATTGGGAAGACGAGCCCGATGATGACGAGGAAGATGATGACGATACAATAACATTTTCAAACAAAGAATTTTCCGACAGCTTCAAGAGTGACTCAACAAATTCAACCTTGTAATCGACTTCGCGACTTCGGCTTCCACTATATTCAATAAATAAAAAAGTATATTTGCCAACTTCAGATTCCCATCGGGATTGAACAAACAGATTTGCATGTAATATGAAAGGCGAAAAAATACATTGGAAAATACTATGCATTTTAACGATTTTGCTTTTCATTTCAGCTATTACCAGTGCGCAGAGTTTAGGTACCTCAACCGAAGGAAGTACGGCAATCACACTACGGGAAAACAACAGTGATCCTTCTGAATTATTCGACTCCCTGTTTTTTTCAACGCCAATTATACACCGCCTCGGAGTAGAAATACGGCCCGGCTACATTTTGCCAACCAATCCGTATTTTAAAGGAGAGAATAGCACATCACAGCCCGTTCGCTCGTCTTTTTCAACACATTTAAAATATTCTTTCCGCTTTTTCCCGAATACTTTGGCCGATAAAATTTATGCCAAACCATACCAGGGAATTGGACTGGCCGCCTACAATTTAAGTCATAGTCAGGAACTGGGAACCCCATTTGTATTTTACCTATTCCAGGGGGCGCAAATAAGCCAGATCAACCCAAAACTATCGTTAAATTACGAGTGGAACTTTGGATTATCCCTGGGATGGAAACCTTACAATTCGGAAACCAACCCAGGCAATACGGTAATCGGTTCGAAAGCAAATGCCTACATCAACACCAACTTTTATTTTAGCTGGTTGCTTTCCGAGCGCCTGAATTTTGATACCGGTTTATCGATCACCCATTTTTCTAATGGCAATACCAAGTTCCCCAATGCCGGGCTGAATACGCTTGCCTTAAAAGCCGGGGTGCTGTATAGTTTCGTGCGCAAAAGTGAGTCGCAAATTAGCCCGTCGGACTTATTTATTCCGGCATTTAAACGGCACATCAGCTACGACCTGGTTCTATTTGGCTCGTGGCGACGTACCGGCGTTGATTTTCTGGATGCGCAAGTTGCATCGCCCGTGGCTTACCCGGTAATGGGATTTTGTTTTGCGCCCATGTATAATTTTGGCTATAAACTTCGCCTTGGTATATCGCTCGACGGATTTTACGACGGAAGCGCCAATGTTTACACCCAGGATTACATTGCAGGTACCGAACAGGAATTTTTTAAGCCTCCACTCGATGAGCAACTGGCTTTGGGAATATCGGGCCGTGCCGAATATGTTATGCCCTATTTTACTGTTGGACTGGGCGTAGGTAAAAGTTTCCTTTACAGCAAAGGCGATTTAAAAGCTTTTTACCAGATTATAGCACTGAAAACAGAAATTACCCGCAACTCGTTTGTGCATATTGGCTACAGCATTAAAGATTTTCATATGCCAAATTTTCTGATGATTGGTCTTGGTTTCCGATTTAACAACCAATATCCTTCTTTTTACCGCAAATAGTTGTTGCCCTACTATTATTGGTGTATAATTAAAGTAGCATTGCCAGGTCCTATAATAAAACGCAGCGTTTACAAAACGCCGATCCCTTTCTAACCAGCTTTTTCACTAATCCTTCAGACCAGTATCCTGCTACAAAACATAAAATCAAATTATGCATATGTTTACTATAAGTCATAAATTGTAGCGTATTTTATGTTCAACCTCGTATCCCCGATACGAACAAAATTCAAAAAACCATGTCAGATCAACAAGATTACGATGCGTGCTACGATGCATTTATGGCCATTCCGGCCGACGAGGTGAGAATACCTGATATGCCCGTTAATGTGGCCATCCAGGAAAACGAAAACCTTTATTTATGGAGCCTCGACGATAAGTCTGAGCTAATGGGTGCAGGCCTGCCCGAAATCACTATCGATTCGTTAACGGTGCGCAACGGTGCCTGCCGCACGGCAGAGGCTAAGTGGAAACGCGAGCAGCATACACCACAGGATGCCCAAAAAGAATGGAACGAGCGGGCTCCGGCAGCTTACGAACTACGCAACCAGTTGCTGCACGATTTCAGGTATGCCTTCCGAAACGACGAGCGCCTGTTAAAAAAAGTAAGTGACATAGCCGAAGGAACGGGCGATGCCGATATGATACAGGATTTAAGCAACCTTGCTGCCCTGGGCGAAGCCAATCCCGAACCATTGGCATTAATTAATTTTGATGTTACTTTACTTCCGCTGGCGGCTACTACAGCCGACGAACTGGCAATAGTGCTGGCACAAGCCAATGGCGAAAAGGAAATCGACCACCAGGTAAAAATTATCCGCGACCGCGCTTATAACTACATGCAACAAGCTGCAAACGAAATAAAAAACTGTGGCCGCTATGTTTTCTGGAAAAACGAAGACCGGCTAATGGGCTACCGGAATATTTATAAGAATAAACATAAAAAAGTCAGGAGACAACTCGGTGAATAATAATTAGGGATGGTTATTATTAAATTCATGCCGGGACAGCGGAAACGTTGTTCCGGCTTTTTTTGCTTATAAATTACAGTTATCACCCGCAAAAATTAGATTATCACTCAAAACATTTGCTTATCACTGTCATTTTGTAAAATATCTCCGGTGATAACCGACAAAAAGCAAGTGATAACACCATAATACCGGGTGATAACGATAAATTTACGGGTGATAAGCCCTTTTTAGGGGTGATGACGGCGGATTTTGGAGTGATAACTATTTATTTTGAGGTGAGGACGATGTTCGTAAGGTTGAGGAAACACTTTTGATGGCTGCGGAGGGCTGTTTTGGGGCTGCGGACAAGGAGGTATCAATCTAAGATTATTTGGTCTACCTAATTAAAATAAACATATTTTTCTTTTGAATAGAAATTGTTTTTATCTTCGTCAGACTGAGAATCTTTCTAAACATAAGCTCCTTGATTAAGAAATTATTTTTAAACGAAGCATTTATTCTGGCATTGATTATCATCAATGCTATTATTGTATTTATTGGAGCATTTGAAATTAACTTCTGCATTAAAAAAAGAAGAAGATGTAGATGTTCAAACGCAGCCTGAAGAACCAGAAGAAGAGGAAAGCAAAATTGTAACTACAGAAGAAGAAATTGAAGGCTTCCATATTGTTAAGTCGATCTTACGTGAATCAGTTGATATTTCAAGGATTTATGCAAGAGATACTCAGTCATATTTTGGTGTTCTCTTGGATGATAATAATAGAAAACCACTTTGTAGACTTCATTTAAATGGAGGTAAGAAGTACCTTGGGATTTTTGATTCTAACAAAAAGGAATCAAGAGTTCAACTTGATGTAATGGACGATATATACAAGTATGCACAGCAACTAAAAGACACTATCGGTTATTACGAATAACAAAATAGTTATTGTCCGCGATGGTGCAATTTTGCAAACCGTGCCTGAGCCTGCAAGACTAAAAAAAGTTAAAACAACATTTCCAGAGACACCTTGAAGGTTTTAAAACCTTCAAGGTCTAAAGGCCATGGCTGGTTACATAGTGATACCCTCACTCTGAGTGAGAGCATCACTGTTCTATCCGCGCAAGTCAGCATCATCAGCGTTCAAATCATTCTGCGCAAATCTGCGTAATCTGCGAGCCATTTCTTCTCTGCGCAAATCAGCACAATCAGCGTCATTAGCATTCACTTCCTTCACATTAAAATAACTTTCTGCAATTGCTTTCTTTTCTGTGCAGGGATTCAAAAAAAGATGTAATTTTGCATCGAAATTATACGAAGTTCATTAAAAATGATTAGCAGAAGGATTATCCGCACAAAGGTCTTACAAGTATTGTACGCCTACTACTCCACCGACGAGAAATCGATCAACAACACAGAGAAAGAATTGTTCTTTTGTATCCACAAAGCTTACGACCTTTACCACTACCTGCTGGCGCTGGTACCCGAAATTGCAGACTATGCAGAGGGCCGTATCGAAATCAGAAGAAATAAACATCAGCCAACCCACGAAGATCTGAATCCGAACACCAAGTTTATAACCAACCAGGTTATAGATCAGTTGCGTAAAAACAACAAGCTGAACACCTACCTGGATCAGAAAAAACTGAGTTGGAAAGATCATCCTGAACTCATCAAGGAATTGTACCTGATGATGATTGAATCGGATATGTACCAGGAGTATATGGCCGACAAAAACCGCTCGTACATGGACGACCGCAAGTTTATTGAGAAACTTTTTAATAAGATTATCCTTATTTCGGAAGACCTGTACATGGTGCTTGAAGAGCAAAGTATTTACTGGAACGACGATGTTGAATTTGTGATTTCGATGATCGCTAAAACTTTGCGTCGTTTTAACGAACTTTCAGATTCGGATCAGTCGCTGATGCCAATGTATAAAGACCAGGAAGACCGCGATTTTACTAAAGATCTTTTGCGTAAGTCCATCATTAATCACAACGAATTACGTGAGTTAATTAAGGAACACTCGCGCAACTGGGATGTGGAACGCATTGCTTTTATGGACATTTTAATTATGCAACTGGCCATTACCGAATTCCTGTATTTCCCTACTATTCCTACAAAAGTGACCTTGAATGAATACATCGAACTTTCGAAGTTTTACAGCACTGAAAAGAGCCGCAATTTTATTAACGGTATTTTGGATAAAACGCTGAAAGACTTAAAAAGCACCGAAAAAATCAGTAAACAAGGACGCGGATTGATTGGCGAATAATGTACAAACTGGCTTTCATATTTTTGATGATTGTATTGGTTTCGTGCGAAGCCAGTAAAAGCAACAATAACGATCAAAAACAAGCAACTGAAAAATTGGCACTAACCGAAATTTCAGTTGATGAAGCCATTCATAATTTTGGGCAGTTAAAAGCCGGCGAAATTGTTTTACACACCTTTGTTTTAACCAACACCGGCAATAACGATTTTGTAATCGAGAGCCTTGAAACCGACTGTGGCTGCGTAACCACTCACTTTAACAGGCAGCCCGTAAAACCCGGAGAAAACGCTTTAATTGAGGTTGAATTTAACACTGCCGGATTGGTTGGAAGAGAATACAAAACAATTGAAGTACTTGGAAATAGCAAAGAATTAAAACATTTAGCTATTTTTGCCCAGGTTGAGAACGAACTTATTGATATTAAATATTAAAAATTATAGACATGTTGAATTCGATTTTATTAATGATGCAGCCACAAGATGGTGCTGATGCCAATCCTTTAATGAGCTTTTTGCCATTGTTGCTGATCATCGTAGTATTTTACTTTTTTATGATCCGCCCTCAGGTAAAACGCCAGAAAGAAACCCGTAAGTTTCGCGAAAGCTTGCAAAAAGGCGACAAAGTAGTTACCACCGGTGGTATTTACGGAAAAGTTGTAAAGATTGAAGAAACAGCCATTCAACTGGAAGTTGCAAAAGACGTTGTAATTAAAGTTGACAAAAACGGTATTGTAAAAGACTTAAGCGACGTTCAACCACAAAAGTAAAACAACGCTTTTAAGCTCTCCAAAATGGAGTATACAATAAAAGGCGTGAAAGAATATTCTTTCACGCCTTTTATTTTTCTTCCGACTTCGGCCTCCCGACTTCAGACTTTCTTAAACATTAAACCTGAAGTGCATTATATCGCCATCGTTTACGACATACTCTTTTCCTTCGATCGACATTTTACCGGCTTCTTTACAGGCCAGTTCCGATCCTAACGTTACAAAGTCGTTGTATTTAATCACCTCGGCACGAATAAATCCTTTCTCAAAATCCGAGTGGATTACTCCCGCTGCCTGTGGTGCCTTGCTGCCTTTATGGTAGGTCCACGCACGAACTTCTTTTACTCCGGCAGTGAAATACGTTTCCAGCTGAAGTAATTTGTAAGCCGATTTAATTAGTTTGCTAACTCCGGCTTCTTTTAATCCAAGATCATCCAAAAACATTTGGCGCTCTTCAAAATCATCCAACTCGGCAATATCGGCTTCAGTTGCTGCTGCAATCATCAGCATTTCCGAATTCTCATCTTTAATGGCTTCTTTTACGGCTTCAACGTGGGCATTTCCTTTAATCACGGCAGGTTCGTCAACATTACAAACATACAATATCGGTTTATTGGTCAGCAATTCGAGGCTTTTTACAGCTGCTGCATCCGATGGATCGACCTCAACAGTACGTGCCGATTTTCCTTCCATCAACACCTCTTTGTATTTTGAAAGAATGCGGAACATACGTTTGGCTTCCGGATCGTTTCCGGTACGGGCCTGTTTTTCAACTTTGGCAATGCGGCTTTCAACAGTCTCCAGATCCTTCAGCTGAAGTTCAATATCGATGGTCTCCTTATCGCGCACCGGATCGATAGTTTCATCAACGTGCGTAATATTTTCGTTCTCGAAACAACGCAATACGTGGATAATCGCATCGGTTTCGCGAATATTACCCAGGAATTTATTTCCCAAACCTTCTCCTTTACTTGCCCCGCGCACCAAACCGGCGATATCAACAATTTCAACCGTTGTAGGAACCACACGTTGCGGTTTTACCAATTCCTCTAATTTTGTTAATCTTTCGTCGGGTACAGTTATCACCCCTAAATTGGGTTCGATTGTACAAAAAGGAAAATTTGCCGATTGCGCTTTTGCACTCGACAAACAATTAAACAGTGTTGATTTTCCGACGTTTGGTAAACCAACAATACCACATTTTAAAGCCATTTTACTTATTTAAAAATTGCGGTGCAAAGGTAATTTATTTTTGCTATTTAAAAATTGATGTTTTTGCATACTTTTTCATCAATAAAACAGGGCTTATTGTATCTTTCACAAGTTAAATATTGGTTTTTTATAAAATCAGTAACTACATTTGTGTAAACTTTTAACTTATGATACTACGACATCTATCTATTGACTGTGTAATTTTTGGCTTTAAAGACAACAAACTGTGTGTACTGCTATGGCAATCGGAGTCTGATGTTGCCAAACGTTTTTTTAGCGAAAAAGATAACTATGAGGAGGTTGAAGACCTTTTTACCAAAAACCCAATGCATACCGGGCAAGATTACTGGGCATTAATCGGATCTCACCTTCCGGAAGATGAAGATATTGATGAATATGCCAAATTTATTTTATCGAAAACCACTGGCCTCGAAAACGTTTATCTCAACCAGGTTAAAACTTTCGGGAAGTTGGACCGTGTTCCTTTCTCACGTGTTTTAACCACGGCCTACTATGCCATTATTAACCCCGAATATCACGATTTGCGCCAATCAGAATTGGCCAAAGTATTAAACTGGTTCGAGATCGACAAACTTCCGAAACTGGTTTTCGACCATAAAGTAATTATTGAAGAAGCATTAAAAAAACTACATTCCGAGGTAAAATATCACCCCGTAGGATTCCGAATGCTACCCGATAAATTTACGTTAACTGAACTGCAAACC
>NZ_JBFHGM010000250.1:0-7522 GCF_041583095.1 Draconibacterium sp. | reverse complement strand
TCCTTCGGATTTCACTAATTTTTACATAAATCGTTTCATATTTTCTCAAATTATCCCGATAGTTCTTCTAAAATCTGAATCAATTTCTGCTAAAAATTAATAGAAACTGAGGCAAGATTTTGAATCGAACTCAGGTTAATAACAATAAAGTTCACGCAGAGATCACTAAGTTTTCGCAAAGCTCGCAAAACAGATTCGATACCTTTGCGAATATTGCACTTCTTCTTTTCTTTGCGTGAAACAATATTGATATCCTTTCAACCCAGTTGGTGATCCCGGGAATCATGCCTGTTTTTTCTGAAAGTCGATAAAGGAAAAGACAGCTGTTTTTCGTCCGGGACAAGAAACAAGCATTGATGAGCTTTCTTCGCCGGACGATTATCCTTCGGCCATTTCATCCCGGCGCTACGCACCGGGCAATTGCCTTCGCCCCTTTGGGGCTATCTATGAGAGCGCTGAAAGTGCGTTTTATTTTAGCCCGGGGCAGAGTAATTCAAAGAATTACATCGCCCCGGGTAAGGAAGTAGAATCTGAATCGTCCGGCGAAGAAAGTTGGAGGAGGCAGTTCGTTGTTCCGGACGAAATTTTAGGATTGTTGTTTTGCTTACAAACCGTGAAAAAATGATTAGGATGGGCATTTTCCACGCAAAATGTGAATCTGAACCATCAGGATTGTTGTTTTACGGACAAAACGTGAAAAAAAATCATCAAGATTGGCATTTTGCACAGAAAACAGGCTTCTGAACCGTTAGGATGGGCATTTTGCGTAGAAAACATGAATCTGAACCGTCGGGATGGATGTTTTGCACAGAAAACATGAAAAAAAATCATCAGGATGGACATTTTGCACACAAAATATGAATCTGAACCGCCAGGATGGGCATTTTGCGCACAAAATATAAGTCTGAATTATCAGATTACAGGAGTCGTGATCTGATTAGCCACACAAGGCAATAAAATTCAGGATTAGCCGGTGGTTATAAAACTCGGGATGAAACTGGCAGGTATATAAAGGTTTGTTTTTGTGTTTCATCAGTTGGTTTTTGCATGTTGCCGATGTAATCAGCAATTCAAAATCGTTGGGTAGAGTTATCGAGTCGTTGTGCATTTGTCGCACTGTAAATTTTTGAGGCAGCTCATTAAAAAGCGGATCAGTTTTAACGATTTCCACCTCAAAATCGCCCGACTCCGGTTCCTGGCTTCGCAGCAATTCCGCTCCGTATAAATAACCGGTAACGTGGTGTCCGGCGCAAATACCAAGTACCGGTTTTTCAAAGTCCTTAATCCATTGAAAATAGGGGGCATGGTGCTCCACGATATCGTCGCCTTGTGGCGATCCGCTTAAAATTATACCGTCAAAAGCATTCAAATTTGTAGCGGGGCACCCGGCGTATTCAATAAAAGCGGGTGTTGATCCTGCGTCCGAAATAATTTGCACTATTGGTTCGGCAAACTCCCTAATTCCGGGCTCGGCATTATTTACAACAACTATTTTAGCCATTGAATTTTGCTTTATCGAGTTCAAGAACAGCTGAATGGCGACCGATTTCGATCACCTCTTTTGCTTTGTAAAAGTCGTAGGTTCCGCAAACATCGCGCGAAACCTTAATAACCACATCGGGTTTTCCTTTTTCAATGGCATAGTCTACCTGTTTTAACATTCCGGTAGCCAAGGCCTGATCCATAAGTGAAAGAATTCCGAGTTGCTCCATTTTCTCTTTCGGATGGTTAATATTCAGAAAATCGTAAAACTCGTTCAACCACTTTTTGTATTTCGATTCCTTTTCTGTCTCGTCTTCTTTCTCGTAAAACTTTTGTGGAAGCGGAATGGCTGCATTTACATGAACGGCAATAAGCACATCGCCCTCGGTGCGTTTTACATTCGAAATAGGCAGGTTGTTCATAACGCCACCATCAACCAAAACGGCGTTCTCGCTGGTAACTGGCGTAAAAACCGATGGAATTGATATTGAAGCACGAATGGCATTAAACAAACTGCCTTTGGTGAACACCACTTCTTCGCGGTGTTTTAAATCAACGGCAGTTGCCGAAAACGGAATAGGCAAATCTTCGATAAGCGCATCGGGAATAAATTCCTGAATTTTGGTTAGTACCTTTTCTCCTTTAATCAGTCCGTTTCCGCCAAACGAAAAATCTACCATACGAAACATATCGTGCAGCTCCAGCGATATGGCCCATTCTTTAAACTCCGGCAATTTACCCAAAGCATAAATTCCGCCAATCAGTGCACCCATCGATGTGCCGGCTACTGAGGTGATGTTGTACCCCCGGGCCTCTAATTCTTCAATTGCACCAATATGTGCCATTCCGCGGGCTGCTCCGCCCGAAAGTACCAAGGCAACGTTTTTACTCATTTTGCTTTTTAGTTAAGCTACGCAAATTAATTAAATTCCGGAGTATAATTCAAACTAATCATTTTTAAGGAATGTACAGAATGATTATATTCGACCCAAATTCAATAAATAGAAAAAACTGTACGATGAGAAAATTATTAGTTGTTATTATAGGTTTGGCTTTGTTTGCCTGTTCGCAGCCGCAGGATGGTTTTAAAATTACCGTTAAACTGGATGGTGCCGATGGAAATGTAATGTTGGAGCAACGTGGAGCCAGCCAGTGGATTGGCATTGATACCGCCGAGGTGGTTGATGGTGTTGCTGTTTTGGAAGGAGAAGTGGATTTCCCGGGTGTATATTATTTGTCGGTAAACGGAGAACGTAACAAAGCTGTTGTGTTTGTTGAAAATACAAGCATGTCGATAACCGGAAAAGCCGATTCAATTGCAGGTATTCAGGTTAGTGGTTCTGCTTCGCACGATGAGTTTAAAACGATAAACGATAAGATTCAGAAAATTAGCGAAGAGTACATGGCGATTTACCAGGAAGCTCGCACAGCAAGCGCTTCAGGCGATACGGCCAAAGCCAGTGAATTGATGAAACAGGTTGAAGACCTGTACGCCAGCGTTGGTGTAATTCAGGAAGATTTTGTGAAAGAAAATCCGGCTTCGTATGTTACTCCGCTGCTGTTAAGCCAAATTCAGTACGAAAAAGAAGTTGACGAACTGGAAGCTTTAGTGAGTAATCTGGATGAAAAATTAGACTCTGTTCCTGCCATTGTTGATTTGAAAACAAAGATCGAAAAACTGAAAACCGTAGCTGTTGGAAAAATTGCTCCTGATTTTACTCAAAACGATGCAGATGGAAATCCGGTGAAGTTTTCTGATATCTATTCAAAAAACGAGCTTACTTTACTCGACTTCTGGGCATCGTGGTGTGGACCTTGCCGTGCCGAGAATCCGAATGTTGTAGACACGTATAACAAATACAAAGATCAGGGATTTAGCGTGTTTGGCGTTTCGCTCGACCGTGATAAAGATGCATGGTTAGAGGCTATTGAGGCTGACGGTTTAACATGGGATCACGTATCAGACCTTGCTTACTGGAACAACGCTGCAGCTAAAATGTATGCGGTTAATTCAATTCCATCGAGTTTGTTGGTTGACAAAAACGGAATGATCGTTGCCAAAAACAAAAGAGGCGAAGAACTGGGAGCAACAGTTGCCGAGTTTTTGAGCAAATAGAACAACTTAAGTTCAATAAAAAAAAACCGTTTTAAGGATGATTACTTAAAACGTTTTTTTTGTGGCTCGTCGTCAGACAGTAATTTAATTTGGTCAGTAAAAAAGAAGTTAAAATTCAGCTTTTTAGGCTGGATGAATCAGCAATAGTATTTACGCTGGTGCCATTCCGAAATATATATTTGTAAGCACAAACCATAAGTGTATTGAAGATTAGGATTGTTGAGGTAATTGGTTAAGTTGTGATAGAAGGAAGAGGTGGAGGACCGATTATGAATGTGTGACCAATTAAAAGTTGCTTTTTAAGACTAGAGAGGAGGAAAAGATCCTGGCATTTTTGTCAGGATCTTTTTTTATGTTACACCTTATTTTTCTCAGCTAAAAGAAATCGGTAAATACATTGGTCGTATTTATTACATTTGCCGCATGCAAAATCATTTTGGAGAAATAGCCGGTGTATTGACTGCCGTATTTTGGACAGTAACATCACTGGCATTCGAATCGGCCGGGAAAAAGGTTGGTTCGCTCGCGGTTAATCTCATTCGTTTGGTAATTGCCTTCTTTCTGGTTGGTGCCTACAGTTGGATAGCCCGTGGTTTTTTCTTCCCCACCGACGCAAGCCTGTATGCCTGGAAATGGCTGGCTTTTTCCGGATTGGTTGGTTTTGTCATCGGCGACTTACTGCTTTTTCAGTCGTTTGTTTTGATAGGTGCACGAATTGCCATGTTGTTAATGGCACTGGCACCACCGTTTGCCGCGCTAATTGGCTGGCTGCTTTTGGGTGAAGTACTTGCTCCGCAAAGTTGGTTGGGCATGGCTGTTACCATGACCGGAATTATTATCGTTATTCTGAAACGCGAAAAATCGGAAGAGAACGGTGTTAAAATCCGAAGGTTTAGATCGTCGTACCCCATACAAGGAATTTTACTGGCTTTGGGTGGTGCTATGGGGCAGGCAGCCGGTTTGGTAATCAGCAAAAAGGGAATGGGCGATTATGATGCTTTCTCAGCCACACAGATACGCATTTTGGCGGGAACTGTTGGTTTTTCTATTCTTTTTGTTTTTATAAAACGATGGCCACGTGTTTGGGCAGCCTTAAAAAACGGATCTGCCATGAAACGAATTACACTTGGTGCTTTCTTCGGTCCTTTCCTTGGTGTTTCCTTTTCGTTATTGGCAGTTCAGCATACGCAGGCCGGAATTGCCGCAACACTGATGGCTATCGTACCGGTTTTGATTATCGGACCTTCAATATTATTGTTTAAAGAAAAGGTAAACTGGAAAGAAATTCTGGGGGCCGTAATTACTGTTGGGGGTGTGGCCATGTTCTTTTTGTAGATCGTCAGTCTGAGCGAAGTAGAAGACTGTTGAGATGACACTTCGACTTCGCTCAGTGTGACTTTTTTAGGTTGAAAACTACTAAATCTCGATATTCACTTTCATATCCAGCCACTTTTCGAGCGTTTCTTTAACCTGCTGTTTTTGTTCTTTAGGCAAATTCCCGATTCGTGTACTGTGGCTTCCTTTTGGTTTTACAATTTTCAGGAAATTGGGTTTGTTCGGAACTTCAAATGCCGAAGCCGACCACGGATCCCACTCCCCGTAAATAAACAGCATTTTGGCATCGGTTTTTTTGATGAATTTTTCTACCTCTTTAGCTGTCTTTTTGTTGTATTTAATATCCAGTTCGGGCAGATAAATGCGGTTCAACCAGCCTTCTGCACTTTTAATCGACAAATAATCTTTAAACGGATTTACATCGTAACCATAATAACCCAATTCGTGCGCCGCCTGCACAAAGAATGATTTAAAAACTTCCACACCTTCACTCGATAAGTACATGGGCGATGATACTTTCACCAACTCGGCAAACAAATCTTTAGCCGGTGCATTCAGTGGTGGAATATCATCCAATGAGTTGTCGTATTGCCAAAATCCGTAAGAGAATTCGAGTACTACATAATCCAGCATCTCGTTGTTATTTAGCAGCGGATGCAAATTCTGATCCTTGAAATATTGCTCAAGAAGAGGCAGGTAAGTCTCACGGTTTTTAAGAATATGCAGTTGGAATGCCTGTACTTTTGCACGGCCTTCCGGTGTTCCTGTTGTATGGGCAATAAACGGCTCATGCCGACCATCTTCAATACCAAAGTTAAGTGGCGCCACATACGGTACCGAAACATCAACATCGTTGGGGTAAAGCCAGCGGTGATAAGCTGTTGTTTGTCCGCCTTTGCTAATACCGGTGCTTACCCATTTCCCCGAATAATATTTTTTCATCATTTGAATAATGTGGTGATGATCGGCAGCGGCATTGCGCACGGTCAGGTAATCCCAGTTTAGCGGCTCCGGCATCGATTCGCCAAAATAACGATGATCCATACAAATTTGATTGGCCCCTAAAATCGGGCACAGCTCGTTTATGTAATTTGGGTTTTCAGAATATCCGCCGTTGTAGCCTTCGGTAATAAAAACTACGGGCTGGTCACGGCCTTTGTCGGCGATCAGCACCCGTTGCAAAAATGTTCCTTTCGACGGATCGGAATGATCAACAGGCTGCTCCACCATTATTTTGTATTTAGCTGCAAAAAAATCGGTGCAGTTCATTTGTTCAACACTTTTAACCTCGGGTTGACTCTCGAGAAAGGCTTTTAGTGTGGTTTGCGAAAAAGTTACTGCTGAAAGCAACAGCAGAACCAGTAACAGTTGAAATTTCTTCATGAGTTTTTTGAATTATGCATTGGCTCTGGTTATCCAAAACCGTTTTTTGTACATTTGATTGCAATTAAAAAATAATATTCAAATTAAATTATGAGGAAAGCCATAATCTTTTTGATTCCTGCTCTGGTGTTGGTGTTTCAAACCATCGCTCAGGAACTTCCCCGCGTTGAAATCAAAACCGATTTTGGAAACATTGTGGTTGAAATTGATACCGTAAATGCGCCGCTAACCGCAACAAATTTTCTAGAGCACGTTAAGGCCAATACCTATGAAAATGCCTGGTTTTACCGTGTGGTGCGAATGGATAACCAGCCTAATAATGATGTGAAAATTGAAGTTATTCAGGGAGGAATATACACCGAACCACGTTTTGAGACCATAAAACCAATTGCACACGAAACAACCGGAACCACCGGAATAAAACACCTTAACGGCACACTGTCGATGGCGCGAATGGAGCCGGGCACAGCATCAACCGAGTTTTTTATTTGTGTGGGCGATCAGCCGGAGCTGGACTTTGGTGGCAAACGAAATCCCGATGGACAGGGTTTTGCCACTTTCGGGCAGGTGGTTTCGGGGATGGATGTGGTGCGTAAAATCCAGCAACAAAAGGATGAACAGCAAACGCTTATGGAAAAAGTAAGGATTAAAGAAATGCGGGTGCATTAAAATTAATGGAATGGGTAATGCTGAAATTAATAATCTGTTAACCGAGCGGCTAAGTTTAATCGAGATCGAAGAGAAAGACCTTGAAAAGATTCATCGGCTGCATTCCATTCCCGAGGTGGATGAATATAATACGCTTGGCCTCCCGAAATCGATAAAAGACACTGAGCAATTTTTACAACAACAATTAGAGGCCAAAAGCAAAACTCCGCGAAGTTCTTACATGTGGAAAGTTGTATTAAAAGAACCCGGAGATTTTATTGGAGTCGCCGGATTTTCATTGTCGAACAATAGGTTTAAGTTGGGTGAAATTTACTATAAACTTGATCCGGCATATTGGGGAAAAGGTTATGCAACGGAATTGGCAAAAAGACTGGTGTTGCTGGGATTTAACACTTTTGGCCTACACAAAGTGGAAGCTGGTGTAGCCACCGAAAACATAAAATCAGTAAAAGTGCTCGAGAAAATAGGTATGACCCGCGAGGGACTGCGCCGAAAAATTTTGCCCATACGCGGAGAGTGGAAAGACAATTTCCATTA
>NZ_JBFHGM010000249.1:0-7555 GCF_041583095.1 Draconibacterium sp. | reverse complement strand
TGTAACAGTTTTGATATCGGGTTTCTTCTCTTCATAATTTGTATATAAAAAGTGCTTATTTTAATGCACTGTTTTCAATTTTGAAATAATCAAAAGCCACATCAAAAGGTGATTTTGGCTGGTTGTCTTGCTGCATAAATCTTCTGAAACGTGCCATGCGGGCAGGCATCACACCGTCGCAAGCCAGCATTCCGGCCTGAATATTTTTCAGCACAACATTGGCTGTTCCAACTTCTTCGTATTTCTTTCCGTCAGCTGAGCAGAAAGCGGTGTAGGTTTCTCCTTTTTTCACCAGTTTTAACACCAATGTATTGTCGTCTTTAATGATGTCAGCCATGCTGATGTTCACTGCCGATTTTTCATCGCCGCCATATTCAACCGAGAGTTCAACAGCACCGGGTTGCTCTCCTGCCCCCTGGCCAAATCCTCTTCTTCCAAAACTGGCTTTATACACCAGCTTCACAAAATTGTCATCGTCCTGGTAAGCTACCAAACCTGCATTTTCCGAAAATCCTGTAGGTTTTCGCGAGCATACAATTTTTGTTTCGATGGTCCAATCGGTGTTGGCACTTTGCAATACAATGTTTTCAGCATCGTTACTTTCGCCGGCAATACCCCCTTTGGCACTGGTAATCACCAGCGAGCCTGCTTGTTTTGTTAGGCTCAGGTTTTCCGCATTCCCGCGAACAATATTCCACTGCTTACCCAATTCTGCAACTTTAAATTCGTCGCTTTCTGAGGCCACACCAAAATTCACGGCGTATTCATTTTTATCGAAAGTGATGTGATCGATCAGCGAAATGGATGCTGTTCCCGGCACGCCATTGGCCTGCTCAATCTTCACTTCAACATTCGCATCGTTTGCCGAGGCCTCCACCACAGGTGCCTCATCAGAACTGGTTTTCATCAGGAAACTGTATTGCGCCGTTTCCGGGCTGAATCCTTTCACCGCTTTGTTGTTTACTTTTATTGATGCCGCTTTCAGATCGGGCATAACTTTTACGGGGAAACCGTCGGATTTTGTTTTCCCGTCAACCGTAACATGCGCGAAGATGGTAGCAACGCCGGTTCCGGTTGCTGTTACTTTTCCGTTTTTGTCAACTTCTGCAACAAGCGGATTATTGGAACTGTACACGACTTTAGCTTTTGCAATGTCGTAGAAACTGTCGTCGGTCAAAGCTGCGGTAACACTGGTTTGTGCGCTCTCGCCATTTCGGAGTACCACCGTGCCACAATCGGCAACAACTGTTTTTATTTCAGTATTCGCTTTACCACCCATTGTGGCGCTTACTGTTCCCTTAATATCTTTTGAGGATGCTCCGATTTCGAATACATATTTTCCCTGATCATAGGAAATCTTATCCGCTTCCATATCCCAAAACCAAAGGTCGGCGCAGTTAATGTCGATGTCAACAGTTTTGGTTTGGCCAACCGGAATGGTAACACGCTGAAATCCTTTCAGCCGTTTGATTGGGCGCTCCAATTCTTCAGGACTTTCAGGAGTTGTCATGTAAATCTGCACCACTTCGTCGCCATCGTAGATCCCGGTATTTTTCACATCAACACTGATGGTAATTTTATCGTTTGGTGTGATTTGGCCTTTGCTGATCCTGAAATTGCTGTATTCAAACGTGGTATACGACAAGCCGTATCCGAATTCGTAAGAAACATCTTTATCAAAATACCACAATGTCCGGCCATTTTTGTTAGCTCCACCGCGAAGTGTATAATCGGTTATTGGCGGAAGATCGTTCAACGATTTGTACCAGGTAGCATTGAGTTTTCCTCCTGGATTGGCATCGCCAAACAAAATGCTTGCAATGGCATCGCCCTGCGCCTGCCCGTTGTAACCTACCCAGATAATTCCGGGAATATTTTGCAGATGTTTGAATTCCTCAACTTCCACACATCCCAGCGTTTGCATAACAACAATGGTATATGGATTTACGGCTGCCACCGCTTTAATCAGATCAACCTGGTTACCCGGAAGCAACAGCGTAAGACGGTCGGCCTCTTCCGTAGCTGTTTTTTCATCGGTACCAACAAATACCACAGCCACATCGGCATTTTTAGCCGTTTCAATGGTTTTTTCATCAATTGGTGCATCGTTGGGTGCCGAGTAACAGAAATACAAGGTTTGCGCTTCGGTAACACCCAGTTTATTCACTTTTATTTTCATCAGGCTGCCACCGCCATACACACCCCCGGCGCGTTTTCCTGAAGCAACGGTAGCGTTTAAAGTAGCCACCAGGTTTCCATCGGGCGAACCTACTCTTACTTCAATAATTCCACCTTCTGTTGGAATATTCACCACAATTCCCATGCTGTCGACATCCGCCAGATCAATGTTTTCGTAGGCTGTCCACGAGCCATCGTCAATGGTTCTCACCTGCACCGTTTCGCCCATTCCTGAGCCCACGGTTATTCCTGCCGAGGCTGCAGAGTATTTTGTAGCATCATGTTTACTAACTGAACCGTTACTTTTATAAAGCTCAAAATTTGCCACATACAACAGGTTACTTTTACTTAAAGTATTTCCTCCTGAACTGTGTACTACTTCGGTATCATATCCTTTTTCTTCCAGGTATTTTTCAATTCCTTTAAGTGGAGAAATCATATTATCGGCTTCGGGTCGTCCGGAATAAGGGCCGAGTTCCACTTCGTCGGCCTGTGGCCCGATCAGAGCAATTTTTCTTAACTCTTTTGGGAATAATGGAAGCGCCTGCCTATTGGTTGCTGCCAGCACATCGTTTTTCATCAACACCGGAGTTTTTGTGGCAATTTCTTTTGCCAGCTGTCGGTGCGCCTCCGAGTTAACGGTTGTTGGCAGGAACAGCGCATACGGAACCTGTGACGGCGGATCAAACTCCCCGGTTCTCATTCTAATGGTAAAAATGTTTAGCAGTGCGCGGTCGATATCGGCCATCGAAATCAGGCCTTGATTATACGCATCGATGGTACTGCGCTGGTACACATTTCCACAATCGGAATCAACGCCGGCTTTTAAGCCCTGTGCCGTTGCCTCTTCTCCGGTTTCAACATAATAGTGGCCGGTATAAATGTCTTCAATGGCAGCACAGTCGCCGGTAATATAACCTTTCATTCCGTAAGTTCTGCGGGCAATCGTATCAAGATAATACGGGCTGGCCGAAGTTGGCACCCCGTTTACCGCGTTGTACGACGACATAATGGAAGGTAAATCGTCCTCTTCAATTAATTTTTTGTAGGGAGCCAGGTAGAATTCGCGCATATCGCGGCTATCCATGTTCGAGCTGCTGACGTGCCGGTCGAATTCACTGTTGTTGGCCAGGTAATGTTTGGCACTTGGCACGGTTTTCAGGTAATTTGGGTCATCCCCCATCAAACCTCGAACAAAACCCGCTGAAATTTGTGACACCAAAAACGGATCTTCGCCATACGATTCACCTGTTCTTCCCCATCGCGGATCGCGGATCGGCTCAACCACCGGCGACCAATAAGTAAGCCCTTTTGTTCCGGTGGCATTAATGGCACGGGCTTCGTCAGAAATAGCTTTAGCCTCTCGCTGGATTAGCTCGGGATCCCACGCAGAACCGAGTGCCACACTATTGGGAAAGGATGTCGGCCCCTGAATCCCGGCACCGGGATCAGCAAAACCCAACACACCGTGTAGTGCTTCGCTCCAGGTATTATAGGCCTTTACGCCCAACCTTGGTACCGGCGCCATGTTGTTTCCAAGCAGGCTTTGTTTTTCTTCCAGTGTCAGCCTCGAAACCAGATCGGCGGCACGTTCCTCAAACGAATATGCCGTATTCAGGTAGATTGGCATTTTAGAAACCACTGTTTTATCATCAGCAGGTTTTAAGGCCATAAATAGTCCAATGGCTAAAGCTCCCGCAAATACAAACAGGCTTCTTTTTATGAATTTGTTGTTCTTGTTCAACATTTTTATGAGTATTGAATGTATCAATTATTTGAAAAGTAACGGTGCAAATTCATTCAATGCCCGTCTCCAGGTCAGCCACTCGTGAGCTGTTCCCTGAGATTCGTGAAATACGATATTATCGATACCGTGTTCTTTGAGTTCGAGTACCTGATCTTTAGGGTTCCGTTCTTCGGTACCTGTACTTATGAAAAGCAGGTTTATTTTTGAATTAAATGCATCGGCATCTTTAAACACACCGTTAAAAGCATCAACTGCATCACCACGAACAAAAAATCCGCTGAATGTTCCCATCCAGGCAAACATATCCATGTTGGCGAATACGGTCATTGTGGTTTGGAAACCACCGCGAGATAATCCGGCCATAGCACGGTTTTCCCTGTCGGTTTTCGTACGGAAAGTTTTATCGATGTATGGTACCAAATCTTTGGCAAAAATTTCAGTTACATTTCCTGAAGCTTCGCGTACATCGGAATTGGTTTTGATATCGCCACTGGGCATCACCACAATCATAGGTTCTGCTTTTCCGGCAGCAATCAATCCGTCCATAATATTGGCCATGCGGCCTTGTACCGACCAACCGTTTTCATCTTCGCCCCAACCATGAACGAGGTACAAAACCGGGTACTTTTTATTCGGATTGGCTTCGTATTCGGCAGGAACATACACATTGATGTGGCGCTCCAAACCATAGATATCCGACCAGTAATGAATGGAACGAACCTGTCCGTGCGGAATGTTTCTATTAAAACGATAATAGTCGCCTTCGGGTCCTTCGGGAATTTCAATGCCCGACGATTCCCAGTTACTTCCAAAAAATGCTTCGCTATTTCGATCCATCACAGCCACACCGTCGAGCAGAATAGCATAGTAATGAAAACCAACCACCTGCGGATCAGATTTGCAAGTCCAGACGCCGCTGGTATCTTTGGTCATATCGTATTTTTTTCCGGCCAAATCTACCTGCACTTTTTGTGCTGTAGGTGCCACCACTTTAAAAATAGCCTCGCGTGTTTCGGCATTTACCGCCGGATAACGCGATAGAAAAGTATTTGTTGAAGACGGTTTAAAACCTTCGGGAAGTGGCTCAGGCTTTTGTCCACGCTGAATGCCCGCAAACTGGGCTGAAACAACGCTACAAAACAATATTGCTGCTAATGTTATATATAGTTTTCTCATGATTATTTTATTGGTTTATTGTTTTAAGTTATAGTTTGTATCTTTTGCCCAGAATGAGTTTATCTCCTGAGTCATCAATTTTATAAATCTGAGGTTTTCGAGGTCCTTTTTCCTCCGCGTGATGAATGATAAAAAGCCGCTCTCCATCGAAAGTGGTAAAGATCATTCCGTGGCCTGAGTTATCGCCTTTAAACGAATCCTCTTCCTGAACCCAGGGGCCTTTTATGCTTCCCGATTCAGAATAGGCAATTCCCTGCGCATAGCGGCTATCGCCCCAGCTCGACCATAACATACCCAATTTTCCGGTTTGTGTTTTAAACAATTGAGGTCCATCGGTTACCCAGCCCGGCATCTTCATTCCAAAAGTAGCTTCGCCAATGCTGTTCATTTCTTTCGACCAGGGAGCTTCACTGGCTCTGAACATTGTAGTTGGCTCGGCAGTTCGATGCGTCAGATCTTTTGAAAGCGGCATATAATCCATCGTTCCGTCAATCAGTTGTGTCCACTCGTGCACAAAAACCATGTAAACAGTATCGTTCTCTTCGTATAGTGTTCCATCGATAATATCCCAATCGCGTGGTCCAAGGCAAAAATCATATTCCTGCACCAATGGTTTAAAGGGGCCTTCGGGCGAATCGGCCACCAAAAGCTGCGTTTGGTTGGTAGGCACAGTATATCGGCGCGCAACATGTTCAATCGGGTTCCCGTGGTCGTTCCAGGTTCCGGCCAGGTAATATTTATCGCCAAACTGGTGAATTTCGGCAGCAGCCATAAAGTTGCCATCCATCCAGGTTCCTGTAAGGTCGATTATAGAATACGGGCCAGTCCACATTTTCAGGTCTTTACTTTTATAAAGACGGCCACCAGTTCCAGTTAAATAATACGTTTGTGTTGTTTTATCAGGAAAAATAAAAGGGTCGCTCATGGAAATTTCATCCAGCGAAACGGTTTTTATTTCCGGTTCCGGACGAGGAGGTCTTGGTGGGCGTTGACCACCTGGAAGCATTGTACCTCCGAAGTTCCGTTGTCCTGCATTTGCCCGTGGAGCACCCTCGCCTCTGATAACTTTTGGTGCAGCGCTTTTATAATCAAGCAATGAGAGCATTCGTAAACCATAGCGTTTCCCTAACATGCGGTAACCTTCAGCGGTAAAGTGCAGACCATCGCCACGTTGCGGGCATCCAACCGAAGGGATTACATACGCATTTGGAATTACGTCGGGCAGCGTGGCAATAATTTTATTCATACTGGCACAGGCTCCGTTTTCATCTTCGTGGACCATTTCTCCAGCCAGAAGTGGCACTGCAGCCGGGTTTAAACCAAGATCTTCAATGAGATTATCATAAACATTTTTTACTTTTTGCGGCCATAAGGTATCTCCGGTATTCGACTCGCCCTGATGTAACAAAATACCTTTAATTACACCATCTTTTTGAGCCAGTTTGGCCATTTCAACCAAGCGCCCGTATGGATTGTTATCGTACGGTTTTAACATACCCATCATCCAGCCCGGAGCTGTTTCCACATACGATTCGTAATTTTCCTTGTCGAACAATTCAATTTTACAACCGCCAACCGCCACGTTAATTACGCCAACTTTAATATATTTTGGTAGATTTTCAACTAGTGTTCTGCCAAAATAATCAGCAGGAGTTAATCCGGTACGACAACGACACAATGGCGGTACGGCTGTGTACCAGTGCCCCTTTTCACGCCCTGAATCCGGGCAATCAACCGCTGACATCATTTGAAAACGATCATCAATATTTAATGAATCCTGGTGTTCCAGACGTGCATTTCCTTCCATATTAGACTGCCCTAAACAGAGATAAATATGAAAATTAGCATCTTGCGAAAATCCTTTTAACTGAACTACCAACAGGGCAGCCAGTAGAAGAACATAAGTTTTAAGTTTCATTGTTTTACATTTTTGATTTAGTTTTTTGATCATATAGTTTATTTATTCTGAGTGTCAGCTGAAATCTTATCAGTGATTCTGAAATAATCGAAATCGACGTATCCTCCTGTATTTTTCGTAGCATAGTTAAATAGTCCAAAACGATAGCCCATAAAATGTTCCATCAGGGTATATTCCATTTTTAACGGGCCGCCAATTGCTGTCCAGTTTTTGCCATCGAGACTGTAATAAAAACGGGCAATATCTTTTCGATCACGGAAATCGCAGTCGATTTTAAAGTACACTTCGTTTTGTGTTAGTGCCAGACTTTCCATTTCAACCGGGGTATCGGTTTCGTTGCTTATCATGTAAATAAATTTCTCGCCGCCGGTCATTTTTACGCCCACTTGTCCGTACTTTCTTTGCAGAGCACACAATCCGGCATAATCGCCATCTTTCATTTTCGAAGCATCCATTAAAGTATTGGCCGAACTTACGGGACCAAAAGTTCGCTGAGTCAGTGTGTTTCTTGCATACACAAAGCTTTCGTCCACGCG
>NZ_JBFHGM010000248.1:0-7557 GCF_041583095.1 Draconibacterium sp. | reverse complement strand
ATGGGCAGTGTATTTTAACGACAAATCTGCTTGATCTAATAAAACACTCATTTTAACCTGCAATTTCTGTTTTAATCCAATCGTATCCTTTTTCTTCCAACTCAAGTGCCAGTTCTTTTCCGGCTGTTTTTACAATTTTTCCCTGGTAAAGAATATGTACATAATCGGGTACAATATAATCGAGCAGGCGCTGGTAGTGAGTTACTACAATTGTCGACCTTTCAGGCGATTTTAGCGCGTTAACTCCGTTGGCTACTGTTTTTAATGCATCGATATCAAGTCCTGAATCGGTTTCGTCAAGAATTGCCAATTTCGGCTCAAGTAGTGCCATCTGGAAAATCTCGTTTTTCTTTTTCTCACCACCCGAGAATCCTTCGTTAACCATGCGGTTGGTTAATTTGGTATGCATGTCAACCAAATCCATTTTCTCACGCATCAATTTCAGGAATTCGCCTGCAGTAAGTTCTTTTAATCCTTTGTGCTTCCGGTGTTCGTTTACTGAAGTTTTCAGGAAGTTCACCATTGGTACGCCCGGAATTTCAACGGGATACTGGAAACTTAAAAAGATACCATCTTTAGCACGTTCTTCAGGAGATTTATCAAGAAGATCTTCTCCTTCATAAATAACTTCTCCGCGTGTAACTTCATATTCTTCTTTTCCGGCAAGCACGTTTGCAAGGGTACTTTTCCCTGAACCGTTAGGTCCCATAATAGCGTGAACTTCGCCGGGTTTAACTTCAAGATTGATTCCTTTCAGGATTTCCATTCCTTCAACGGAAGCATATAAATCTTTAATTTTTAACATCTTTAATCCTATACTGTTGCGGGAAAGAGCTTGAACTCTTGCCCTGAGTTATTTAAAATTTGTTTATCCTACACTACCTTCAAGGCTGATTTGCAGAAGCTTTTGGGCTTCAACAGCAAACTCCATCGGAAGTTTATTCAGCACTTCTTTTGCGTAACCGTTCACAATCATTCCAATTGCAGTTTCCGTATCGATTCCACGCTGGTTGCAGTAAAAAATCTGGTCTTCACCAATTTTCGATGTTGTTGCCTCGTGTTCAACAACCGACGATTTATTTCCAACCTCAATGTATGGGAAAGTGTGTGCACCACAAGTATCGTTCAACAACAATGAATCACATTGCGAGAAATTTCGCGAATTGGTGGCCTTTGGCATTACTTTTACCAAACCACGGTACGAGTTCTCACTTTTTCCGGCCGAAATACCTTTCGATACAATTGTTGATTTGGTATTGCGTCCGATGTGGATCATTTTCGATCCGGTATCGGCCTGCTGATGATTGTTGGTAACTGCCACTGAGTTGAATTCACCGATCGAATTATCGCCCATCAAAATACAACTTGGGTATTTCCAGGTAATTGCTGAACCGGTTTCCACCTGTGTCCAGCTAATTTTTGACGAAACACCGCGGCAAATGCCACGTTTTGTTACGAAGTTGTAAATACCGCCTTTTCCGTTTTTATCGCCGGGGTACCAGTTCTGTACGGTTGAATATTTTACTTCAGCCCGATCGAGTGCAATAATTTCTACAACTGCTGCGTGCAGCTGGTTTTCATCGCGCATCGGTGCAGTACAACCTTCAAGGTAGCTTACGTAACTATCGTCGTCGGCCACAATAAGTGTACGCTCAAACTGCCCTGTGTTGGCTGCGTTTATCCTGAAATAAGTAGATAATTCCATCGGGCAACGAACACCTTTGGGAATATAGCAGAACGAACCATCGCTAAACACGGCTGAATTCAATGCTGCAAAATAGTTGTCGGCAACAGGTACGGCCTGTCCCAGGTATTTTTTTATCAAATCAGGGTGTTCTTTCACTGCTTCCGAGAACGAACAGAATATAATTCCTTTTTCAGCTAAACTTTCTTTAAAAGTTGTTTTTACAGAAACCGAGTCGATTACTGCGTCAACGGCAACTCCTGCCAAATGTTTTTGCTCTTCCAGCGGAATACCCAGTTTGTTAAAGGTGTCAATCAGTTCCGGATCAACCTCGTCCAGACTTTCATATTTTGGGCCTTTTTTAGGGGCCGCGTAGTAACTTATTGCCTGAAAATCGATGGGCGGAACTTTTAAATAGGCCCAGTTTGGCATTTTCATTTTCAGCCATTTTCGATAAGCTTCCAACCTGAAATTCAACATGAACTCCGGTTCTTCCTTTTTGGCAGATATCAAACGAATCACGTCTTCGTTAAGGCCTTTGTCGATAATATCAGTTTCAATGTTGGTGATAAAACCGTATTTGTATTCGCCTTGCGTTACGTCATTCAATATTTTATCTTGTTCTTCCATTTTCTGACTCTCTTTCTCTCTCTTGAGTGATTAAAAAATTTGCGTCTCCTTTAAAACTTGCTACTCAACTAATTTTGGCTGCGGAATCTTTTTGATGGCTTTCTACCCATGCAATTCCCCAGGTTTAATGCAATAAATAACAGCAATTTCGATTAAATAACAACGCTTTTTTGTTCCTGTTCACGCATAAATTGCAAAGATATAAAACTATAGGTACTTTTGCAGGTGAAAAGTGTACAAAAACAGATTAAAAGGTCTTTTATTAACAATGAATAAAGAAAGAAAACAAACGAATATTTCAGAACTGGGAGAGTTTGGTTTAATCGACCGGTTAACGAAAGCAGTAACCATAAAAAACGAGAGTACGGTTAAAGGAATTGGCGATGATGCCGCGATTCTTGATTTTAAGAATAAACAAGTGGTTGTTTCATCCGATCTGTTAACCGAAGGAATTCATTTTAACCTGATGTATGTTCCGCTAAAGCACCTTGGTTACAAGGCGGTAGTTGTAAATTTGTCGGACATTTATGCCATGAATGCCATACCGAAACAGGTGACGGTAAGTATGGCGGTTTCCGGAAAATTTTCGGTGGAAGCTTTAGAGGAATTGTACGAAGGAATTCGCCTGGCTTGCGAGCAGTATAATGTTGATTTGGTGGGTGGCGATACAACCAGTTCGTTAACCGGATTAACACTTAGTATTACTGCCATTGGCGAAGCTGAAAAGGATGATATTGTGATGCGAAGCGGTGCAAAACCAAACGACATCTTATGTGTGTCGGGCGATTTGGGTGGCGCTTACATGGGACTTCAGTTGCTTGAGCGCGAAAATGAAGTTTTTAAGGTGAACGAGAACATGCAGCCCAAACTGGATGGTTACGATTATATTCTGGAGCGTCAGTTAAAACCGGAGGCCAGGGGAGATATTATTGCGGCATTTAAACGACTGGGAATAAAACCTACGTCGATGATTGATATTTCAGATGGTTTGTCGTCGGAAATTATGCATTTGTGCAAAAACTCGGGTGTTGGTTGTAGTCTGTTTGAAGATAAAGTACCGATGGATTACCAAACCAAACAAATGGCAGAGGAGTTAAATATTAATCCTCTGGTGGCAGCTTTAAACGGTGGTGAAGATTATGAGTTGTTGTTTACTCTGCCGTTGGACGATTACGAGAAAATAAAGAATGATCCTGATTTTACGGTTATCGGTCATATGACAGAGGCGGGTGAAGGAGTTAATCTGCAAACAACAGGAGGCTCGTCTATTCCGCTGGAGGCGCAGGGGTGGAATCATGGGAAATAATTTGAAATTAGCACATATAAAAAATGCCATCCGTCAACCGACGGATGGCATTTTTTGTTTAATATTTTTTGTTGGTAATTAATCCGGGAAATAACCACGGATAATACCACGTTTCGAGTCTTTTACAAAAAGTAAAACTTCGTCGCGCTCAGGTGTTGCCGGCATTTCTGCTTCAATAATTTCAACAGCCTGTGCAGTGTTCAACCCTTTTTGGTAAATGTAACGGTAAATGTCCTGTACTTCACGAATTTTGTCGTTGTTGTACTGACGGCGACGTAAACCAATAGAGTTAATACCAACATAAGAAAGTGGTTCGCGACCTGCTTTAATAAATGGAGGAACATCTTTACGAACCAACGAACCACCCGAAATCATAACGTGCGATCCGATTCGTACAAACTGGTGAACGGCAGACATACCACCAAGGATGGCCCAGTCGTCAACCTGAACCTCGCCGGCCAATTGTACATTGTTCACCAGGATAATGTTGTTACCAACTTTACAATCGTGAGCAACGTGTACGTATGCCATTAAAAGGTTGTTGTTCCCAATTACAGTTTTGCCTTTTGCCGAGGTACCTCTGTTAATGGTCACAAACTCGCGAATGGTGTTGTTGTCGCCAATTTCAACGGTTGAATATTCACCCTGGAATTTTAAGTCCTGAGGAGCGGCACCAATTACAGCACCCGGAAAAATCTTACAATTTTTTCCAATTCGCGTTCCGGGTAAAATCGTTACGCTTGAACCAATTCTTGTCCCTTCACCGATTACAACATCATGGTCAATTGAAACAAAAGGTTCGATAACTACATTATCGGCAACTTTTGCATCGGGATGGACATAGGCTAATGGTTGTTTCATGTTATACTTTTTAACTGTCTTTATTTATCTACTTTTTTACAATCTGTGCCATAAATTCACCTTCGGCAACAATTTTATCACCAACATAGGTTGTTCCTTTCATGTTGGCAATTCCTCTTCTAATCGGCGAAGTTAATTTTAATTTGAAAATCAGCGTGTCGCCCGGAACTACTTTTTTTCTGAATTTAACATTATCAATCCGAATAAAGTAGGTCGCAAATTGTCCTTCCTGTTTATTGAGTACCAATAATCCGCCGCATTGAGCCATGGCTTCAACCAGTAAAACTCCCGGCATCACCGGTTCGTCGGGGAAGTGTCCCTGGAAGAAGGGCTCGTTTACCGTAACGTTTTTAACACCAACAATTTCGTCTTCGTGAATACAAACTACTTTGTCAACAAGTAAAAACGGGTAACGGTGCGGAAGTAATTCTTTTATCCGGTTAACGTCCATTAATGGCTCGTCGTTTGGATTACATTTTGGGGCTGCATCAGCTTCCTTACGCAATTGCTTTTTCAGGGTTGCTGCAAACATGGTGTTTGGCCCGTGCCCTGGTTTCGAAGCGATAATCCTTCCTTTAATGCGCTTGCCCAGTAAAGCCAGATCACCAATTACATCCAGTAATTTGTGGCGGGCACATTCGTTGTCGAAATGCAAATCGAGGTTATTTAAAATACCCTGAGGTTTTACTTCAACGCGTGGATGATTTGTTAGATCGGCCAAACGGTCGAGTTCTTCCTGGCTGATCTCTTTATCGATAATTACAATTGCATTATTCAGGTCGCCACCTTTAATAAGGTTGTGGCTCAGCAAAAATTCAATTTCGCGAAGGAAAACAAACGTTCTGCATTCGGCAATCTCAGTCTTGAAATCCTTGATCGACTCAAGCGTAGCATATTGATTGTTCAGCACTGCCGACGGAAACGAAATCATTACATTCAAACTGTAATCGTTGTCGGGTAGCGCAATAATGTGCGAGCCTGATTTCTCGTCGAACATTTCAATTTTTTCGCTGATCTCAAAATAATCGCGTTCAGCTTCCTGTTCAACAACGCCCGCTTTCTCAATGGCTTCAACAAAATATTTCGAGCTTCCGTCGATAATCGGAGCTTCTTCGTTATTTACTTCAATAAGAACATTGTCGAGATCCATTCCCACCAATGCGGCAAGTGCATGTTCGATTGTTCCTATGCGTGCACCGTCTTTTTCAAGCAGTGTTCCACGCGATGTGTCGATTACCAGGTCTACATCAGCGTCAATAATAGGCTGGTGTTCCAGGTCAACACGTTTAAATTTAAAGCCATGGTTCTCCGGTGCAGGTAAAAAATTCATTGTTACATTAACACCGGTATGCAAGCCTTTCCCCTCAATCTTAAAAGAGTTTTCTAATGTCTTTTGTTTTACAACCATTGAAAAGTGAAATATTTCTTAATTTTTTTTGTCTGTATTGATTGTCTTCTTCAATTGAAGCACATCGCGGCGAATTTCCGGAAGGTCCTTCAGAAGAACATAGGCGCGCATGGCCGTTTTGATTTCGATGGCCGGAGAGCCAAGAAGTGTTTGATTGCTTTTTAGGTTTGAAACAACGCCCGATTGAGCACCAAGCGTAACATTGTCGCCAACAGTAATGTGTCCACCTAAACCAACCTGGCCGCCAAACATACAGTTTTTACCAATTTTGGCCGAGCCAGAAATACCGGTTTGAGCCGCCATAACAGTGTTGTCGCCAACTTCAACGTTATGGGCTATTTGAATAAGGTTGTCGAGTTTTACACCTTTTCTGATAATGGTTGATTCCATTGTGCCACAGTCGATAGTGGTGTTGGCACCAATTTCAACATCGTCTTCCAGCACGGCATTCCCAATCTGATGAACCTTTTTGTAAGTGCCGTCTGCCTGAGGTGCAAAACCAAAACCATCGGCTCCGATTACTGCTCCTGAGTGAATGATACAACGGTTTCCGATAACACAGTCGTCGTAAATTTTTGCGCCCGGGTAAAGAATACAGTCATCACCAATTTTAACATTGTCGCCAACATGTACCTGCGGGTATATTTTTACATTATTCCCGATTTTGGCATTGTTGCCGATGTATGCAAAGGCTCCAACGTAACCGTCATCGCCACGAGTTGCACTTTCTGCAATGTAGCAAGGTTGCTCAATTCCCTGTTTCATACTGGCTTTCGCCTGCACATACAAATCAAGTAACGACGCAAATGCCTGGTAGGCATCGTCAACTTTTATCAAAGTAGCCGAAATTTCCTCTTTTGGAGTAAAACTTTTATTAACCAATACCACCGAGGCTTTGGTCTCGTAAATGTAGTTCTCGTATTTTGGATTGGCAAGGAAAGCCAAAGTGCCTGGTTTTCCGTCCTCTATCTTTGAAACATTTGATACTTTCGCATCACCATCACCAACAATTTCTCCATTCAAAAAAGAGGCGATATCCGTAGCTTTAAAATCCATTATCTGTTTTTTTGGCGATGCAAATATAGGTTTTAACTAGTAAATGTCCAATTCTTTAGGATAACACACAAAATACTTCTTTACAGTTTTACTAAGTGCAGTCAAATTTATATCCGATGCATCGTTAATTTCTTTTATGCTTTCGTCTTTATTTAGTACAAATATATTTTCGTCGTGTTTATTATATGCGCTATTTGTGATTACTCCTGTCATTAAAAAATATTTTGCCATTTCTGCATCCGGAATTATATGTTCGGTAATTTTCTTTAAGTATTTTGCTTTGGCTTTTTCCGAAAGTGGTTTGTCATGCAGTTGTGTTCGAAGCAGTTTTCGGTTGTTTAAAGAACTGGCCAGTTTCGAAAGTACTGGGTCGGCATGGTTTTGCCATTCTTTAATTGAAATAAGAATGTCGTTATCGTCTAAAAGTGTATACCAGGTTAAAACATTTTTCCCATTTATCTCAATATTGTTTTTAAAATCTTCAGTTTTGATTTCTTCTTCCAGAAATATTTTTAATGTGGGTGTTGAATAGAGTTTTTCGCCGGCCGCGATTAACTCTTTTGCACGCTTTAGTACATTTATTAATAAAAATTCGGCAGCAACAACAGTTTT
>NZ_JBFHGM010000247.1:0-7562 GCF_041583095.1 Draconibacterium sp. | reverse complement strand
ATACCGCTGACCAGGGCTACTACCTTGGTGAACATGGTTGGTTCGATAAACGGATGATTAACGAAGAATCGGTACACATGCCATTTGTTATTCGTTATCCCAAAGAAATTCCTGCAGGAACACGCAACAACGATATTATTGAAAATGTGGATTTCTCAGCTTTATTTGCCGATTATGCCGGAGCTGCTTATCCGGGCGCAATGCAAGGGCATAGCTTCCGCGAAAACCTGAAAGGAAACACGCCCGACGATTGGCGCAAATATGGTTATTATCGTTACTGGGAACACCAAACCATGCGGCCGGGACACTTCGGAATTCGTAGCGACCGCTACAAGTTAGCTTTCTTTTACGGTAATGGTTTTAAAGCGAATGAATTTGGCGAAGGCGAAGAAACCGGGCGTTACTGGGATTTTTACGATCTTGAAAAAGATCCAAAGGAATTACATAATGCTTACAATGAGCCCGAATATCAGGGTATTATTGCTGAAATGAAAAAGGAAATTCTTCATCAACGGGAATTGCTGGGCGATACTGATGCCGATAATCCTGAAATTTTGGAGATAATTGCAGAACACTGGAACGACTAAGAATTTCGCGCAGAAAACGCAAATAATCGCAGATGTATAATTCTTCATCTGTGTAAATTTGCAAAATCAGCGTGCAAAGGTTTAAAAATGAATAAATTAAAAAGCATATCAATTTGGGGCTTGATTTTATCGCTGGCATTCGCGTTTGCCTGTACAAAGGAAAACGTAGTTAGCAAACCCAATATCATTATCATAATGGCAGATGATTTGGGCTATGCCGATTTATCGTGTTATGGCAGTAAAACCATAAATACACCCAATCTCGATAAACTGGCCGCTGAAGGAATCCGGTTTACCGATTTCCACTCCAACGGCCCGGTATGCAGCCCCACGCGGGCAGCACTGCTCACCGGAAAATACCAGCAACGCGTGGGTATTGATGGTGTTGTTACCGCTAAGAGTCATCGTCACGTAGGTTTGGCTCCTGGTGAAAAAACGTTTGCCGAAACATTTAAAGATGCCGGCTATGCAACCGGAATGTTTGGGAAATGGCATGTAGGTTACGAAACAAAATTTAACCCAATTAATCAAGGCTTTGATGAATACATTGGTTTTGTTTCAGGCAATGTTGATTACCATTCGCACGTGGATCAGGAAGGATACGAAGACTGGTGGACCGGCGATAAACTGGTAAAAGAAAAAGGCTACTCTACCGACTTGATTACAAAACATTCGGTCGATTTTATCAAACGGCACAAAGACAAACCTTTTTTACTGTATATCCCGCATGAGGCGCCTCATGGCCCTTTTCAGGGAAGAAATACCGAAGCCCGCCGCCAAATAGGAGGAAAAGACGATCCGGGATTTAACAAACGCGACCCGAAAGAAATTGAGGAACCCATCTACAAAGAAATGATAGAAGTCATGGACGAAGGTATTGGTGCAGTAATTAATACATTGAAAGAATTAGAGCTTGATAAAAATACATTCGTTTTCTTTTGTTCCGACAATGGTGGTATTTCACGTTTAGCCGATAATGGCCCACTGCGTGGTTTTAAAGCAAGCCTTTGGGAAGGTGGTCATCGCGTGTCGGCCATTGCCTGGTATCCCGGAGTAATTGCTCCCAATCAGATAAATGATGAAACGCTATTAACCATGGATCTTTATCCAACTCTCGCTGAAATGATTGGGGCTGAAATCCCGCAAAATATTGATGGTGTAAGTTTTAAAAATCATTTACTGAAAGGCGAGGAGATATCTGAAAGGGATTTGTTTTGGAGTTTCTCGGGAAAAACAGCTTTACGCTCTGGCGACTGGAAACTTATGCGCTTTAAAAGTGCTGAACCACAATTGTTTAATTTGAAAACTGACATTGGGGAAACAACTAACGTAGCTTCTGAGAATCCGGAATTAGTTGAAGAAATGTTAGAAAAAATACGATTGTGGGAAGAGGATGTATTCTCAACTCAATAAGAAACAATATTAATGAACAGACTAATTACGTATACTAGTATTGCCCTGATGATGTTCGTGCTTGGAAGCTGTACGCAAAAAACTTCTAAATCGAATACTTCACAGAGTGGAGTGGAAGGGAAACCCAATGTAATTTTAATAATGACCGACGATCAGGGATTTGGCGACCTGGGGTATTATGGAAATCCGCACATAAAAACACCGGTGCTTGACAAATTTGCTGGCGAGAGTGTGCGTTTCGATGAGTTTTTGGTGTCGCCGGTTTGTGCCCCAACCCGCTCGGCCTTAATGACTGGCCGCTATACCTTGCGAACAGGCGTGCGCGAAACCTATCAGGGAGGGGCAATGATGGCGGCTTCTGAAATAACCCTTGCCGAAATATTAAAAGATGTGGGTTATAAAACCGGAATGATTGGGAAGTGGCATTTGGGCGATAACTATCCAATGCGCCCTGAAGATCAGGGCTTCGATTATACCTTGCGTCATTTGTCGGGAGGTATCGGGCAGTGGGGCGACTGGCCCAACCACCTAAAAGGCAACCGAAGCTATTTTGATCCTGCGCTTTTTGAAAACGGTAAAATGGTAGAAAGCCGGGGCTATTGCAGCGATGTTTTTACCGATGCAGCTATCCAGTTTCTGGAAGAAAACCAAACCGATCCTTTCTTTTTATATCTGGCGTTTAACGCACCGCACGATCCGCTACAGGTTCCGCAGGAATATTACGAAATGTACAAAGACATTGATCCGGCTTCAGGTTTCGAAAACGACAGCCGCCCTTTTCCCGAAATGAACGAAAACATGAAGGAGAAAGCCCGGAAAGTGTATGCGATGGTCACCAATATCGATGATAATATGGGGCGTTTGTTAACAAAAATGGATGAACTCAACTTAAGCGAAAACACTTTGGTGATTTTTATGAGCGACAACGGACCAATTCCTTACCGGTATTTGGCCGGAATGCGCGGAAGAAAATCATCGGTTTACGAAGGTGGCATACAGGTACCCTGTTTTTGGCGCTATCCCAATGGATTTAAACCCGACCGGGATATTAAGGCTACCGCTTCGCATTTTGACATCTTTCCAACCATTGCTCAATTAGTTGGCGCCACTATTCCAACCGACCGAAAAATTGACGGCATAAGTTTGTTGCCTTTGTTAACAGGAGAAGCTTCAGAACTGCCCGAACGTAATATTTGCCGTTACTGGTCACGCCGCGAACCCCGAAAATTCGATAATATGATGATCAGGAACAGCCGGTTTAAATTGGTTGGAAACTGTAGCGAGAATGCCACTATTGACGAATTTGAATTGTTTAGTCTCAACGATCCGTATGAACAACACAATATTGTTGAAGGCCACAAGGAAACGGCAACTGCATTAAAAACCGACTTAAATAACTGGATAGATGAGATGCTGACCGAGCCAAATGCAAAAGAATCTCCGCGCATGATACTCGGTACCGTAAATGAAAATCCAAGCGTGTTAAACTTAAACGATGTACATTTTACCCGGCACAAAGCTGTAACAAAAAGTATTGTTTATTGGAAAACCGAAGTTGCTCAAAGCGGAGTGTATAACATTGATCTGTTTTTCAAAAAGCCAATAACCACCGATTGTGAGATAGAACTGCTGATTAACGACCGGAAGTACAGCTTCTTTTTTGAAGACGATGCTGCTGATCGTTTTTCGTTAGGTAAAATTAACCTGGAGGCTGGAGAAACCGATATTATCCCGGTGGTGCTGTTAAAACAACTAGATAAATATGTATATGAAATGCCTTTTTATCTTGAAATTACAAATGAATCAATCTGAACAATTTAACCTTAATCGAAATGAAGAAATTAATTTTTTCACTTGTTTGTATCCTGTTTCTGGTCTCGTGTGAGACAGCAAAAGAACAACCTGCAGAATTCAGGCTGTTTTACAACGAGCCTGCAGAAATATGGACAGAAGCTCTACCAATTGGTAACGGACGTTTAGGCGCCATGATTTATGGAGGAGTTTCGCAAGAACATATTCAGTTTAACGAGGAGACATTGTGGACGGGCGAACCACACGATTATTCGCACAAGGGAGCAAGCAACTACCTGGCAGAAATCAGGCAACTGTTAGCAGATGGCAAACAACGCGAGGCGCAAAACCTGGCTTCCGAAAAATTTATGAGTGTTCCGCTGCATCAGAAAGCGTATCAGCCCTTTGGCGATTTGTATCTCCAATTTCCGGGACATGAGAATTATACGGCTTATCAACGCGAGTTAGATATCGAAAAGGCCCTTGCAAAGACTTCCTATATAGTTGACGGTGTTCAATATAAGCGTGAAGTGTTTGCCTCCTTCCCCAACCAGGTTATAGCGGTAAACCTTAGTGCAGATAAAAAGAAGGCTCTGAATTTTGAGCTTGCTCTGGATGCTGTTCACGAACAAAAAGCTGTTTTTACCGAAGGAAATACAATGGAGCTGAAAGTAAACGTGAAAGATGGCGCATTGTATGGCGTGGCAACGCTGGTGGTAAAAACCGATGGCGCATTTGCTGCGGTAGATAACAACATTCAAATAAAGGACGCTTCGGAAGCAACCATCTACCTTTCAGCTGCAACAAATTATGTAAATTTTAACGACGTTAGTGCCGATGCAAAAAAGCTGGCCGGTGAAAAGTTAAAGCATCTGGAGGGTAAAAAATACCAGGAGTTAAAAGCCGATCATATTGCCGACTATCAGCAACTTTACAATCGTTTTAAAATTGATTTTGGCGATAACGGCCGTGCAGCCATGACCACTGAAAAACGCATTGTTGAATTTGAACGTTTACCCGAAGATCCGCAGTTGCTGGCCTTGTATGTGCAATATGCCCGTTACCTAACCATTGCCGGTAGCCGCGAGGGTACGAGGCCAACTACCTTGCAGGGAATTTGGAACGATAAAATTCGCCCACCCTGGGAAAGTAAATATACCGTAAACATTAATACCGAAATGAACTACTGGCCGGTGGAATTAACCAACCTGCCGGAGTGCCACGAGCCCTTGTTTACCATGCTTAAGGAAGTTGCTGAAACAGGAGCGATTGTGGCCAGAGAACACTACAATTGCGATGGTTGGGTTCTACATCATAACACAGATATTTGGAGAGGGGCAGCACCTATAAATGCGTCGAATCATGGAATATGGGTAACCGGTGGTGCGTGGTTGTCAACCCATTTCTGGGAACATTATTTATTTACTCAAGACAAAAAGTTTTTGGAGGAGAACTACGAGTTAATAAAGGGTTCGGCGCAGTTTTTTGCCCAGTTTTTATACCGTGATCCCAATACCGGATACCTGATCAGTTCGCCATCCAACTCTCCCGAAATTGGTGGTCTGGTGGCTGGTCCAACCATGGATCATCAAATTATCCGCGCCTTATTTCGGATTTGCATTGAAGCTTCTGAAAAACTAAACAAAGACCATGCTTTTGCCGAAGAATTAAAAGCCCTGATTCCGCAGATAGCACCCAACCAAATTGGGCAGTACGGGCAGTTGCAGGAGTGGTTGGAAGACAAAGATAATCCGGAAGTAAAACACCGCCATGTATCGCATTTGTGGGCGGTTTATCCCGGCTCTGAAATTAATCCGGAAGAAACACCAGAGTTGATGAATGCCGCGCAGCAATCGCTCGAATTTCGTGGCGATGGTGGTACCGGATGGAGCCTGGCCTGGAAAATCAATTACTGGGCGCGTTTTCTCGATGGTAATCATGCTTACAAAATGATTCACCGCCTGCTGAGTCCGGCTATTACTCCCGATAACAAAGAAAGAGGGGGGTCGTATGTCAACCTTTTCGATGCACATCCTCCATTTCAGATTGATGGGAATTTTGGTGGTGCCTCCGGAATTATTGAACTGTTGCTACAAAGTCACCTGGGTAAAATTGAGCTTTTGCCAGCCTTACCCAGCGCTCTGCCAAACGGAAACATTTCGGGTGTTTGTGCGCGGGGTGGGTTCGAACTGGCTTTTTCGTGGAAAGACGGGCAGCTTGAAAAAGTGGAAGTACTTTCAAAGGCCGGCAACACTTGTCACTTAAAATACAACGATACCTTGATTGAATTTGAAACAGAAAAAGGCAAGAGTTATAGTTTTAATGGCGAACTAAAATAAGAATTGCAATGTTGAGTGCTTATCGAAAAATACAAACTTTTATTGTAGCAATTATCTGTTTCGGGATGGTACTGGGGGCTTGTACCAAAACGGAAACAAATAAAAAGCCTAACGTCATCATCTTTTTCACCGACGACCAGGGCTACAACGATGTGGGTTGTTTTGGCTCGCCGCTAATAAAAACACCTCATCTCGACCAAATGGCCAACGACGGAATTCGTTTCACCGACTTCTATTCGGCCTCGTCGGTTTGTTCGCCATCGCGTGCGGCCTTGCTAACCGGGTGTTATCCGCTAAGGGTAGGCGTTCCGGTGGTTTTATGGCCCGCCAGCGAAACAGGCCTGGCCCAAAGCGAAGTAACCATTGCCGATATGCTGAAAGAACAAGGGTATGCAACCGCCTGTATTGGTAAGTGGCATTTGGGCGATAAACCCGAGCTTTTGCCAACCAGCCAGGGCTTCGATCAATATTACGGAATCCCGTATAGCAACGACATGTCGATAAACCGCAGTTTTAAACTCGCTGAAAATATCGTGTACAACGAGGGCATGAACCTCGACAGCCTGAAGGAGGTAAAATGGCGGGGCGGTAAAGTGCCTTTAATGCGCCAGGACGAAGTGATTGAGTACCCGGTTGACCAAACAACTTTAACAAAACGATACACCAACGAAGCAACAAAATTTATAAGGGAGAACAAGGACAGTAGTTTTTTCCTCTACATCGCACACACAATGCCTCATATTCCGCTATTTGCTTCACCTGAATTTAAGGGGAAGAGCGAACGGGGCTTGTATGGCGATGTTATTGAGGAGCTCGACTGGAGTATGGGCCAGATTCTGCAAACGCTTCAGGAACTTGAGCTGGATGAGAATACGCTCGTAGTTTTTACTTCGGATAATGGCCCGTGGAACCTGAAAAATGGTCATGGCGGCAGTGCATTTCCATTACGTGGCTTTAAATTTGATACCTACGAAGGAGGGATGCGCGAACCCATGATTGCCCAGTGGAAAGGAAAGATACCCCCCGGAACCGTTTGCTGCGAAGTTGCTTCAACCATTGATTTGTTGCCAACAATTGCCCACATCACGGGAGCAAAACTGCCGGAAAGAACAATCGACGGGAAAAATATATATCCACTGCTTACAAACGAACCTGGCGCCCAATCACCTCATGATGCCTTTTTCTATTATAAAGACACCACGCTTCAGGCAGTAAGAAGTGGCGAATGGAAACTTCGGGAAGAAAAGGGCAAAACAGAACTATTTAATTTGAAAGACGATATTTCAGAACAGAATAATATGGCACCGGAAAATCAGGAACTGGTGCAACTATTGAAGAATAAAATGGTTGAATTTGATCAGGACTTAAAGGAAAATAAGAACTAAACAGTATTTAATTGATGAATCATGAAAAAGATAATTCTTAATTTATT
>NZ_JBFHGM010000246.1:0-7563 GCF_041583095.1 Draconibacterium sp. | reverse complement strand
TTGGATGAGGTTTTAGACGATTTCGATATCGATTTCTCAAAGAGCGGATCTACAATTACTGCAATTGTGAAACGCAAGGGGCAGATGAATTTCTGGAGAAACAATGTGGGTATTTCGCTAACCATTATCGTTCCCGAAGAAATGTCGTGCGATGTATCATCAAGCGGCGGTGGCCTGAAAATTTCGGGCGTAAAAGGAACACATGATTTCTCAAGTAGCGGCGGTGGCGTAAAACTGGAAGATACAAGCGGTAGCACAAAAGCCAGCTCATCGGGCGGCGGTGTTCACGTATACAAACATAAGGGAGATATTAAACTGAGTTCGAGTGGCGGTGGCGTAACGCTTGAAAAAGCAAAAGGAAGTGTCTATGCACGCAGTTCTGGTGGCAGTGTAAAACTCGAAGAGATTAACGGCGACGTGGATGCCAGTAGCAGTGGTGGCGGTGTGTATGTGCAGGGTGAAGCAGGGATGGTTAAGGCTAAATCGAGTGGCGGATCTGTTAAGGTCAATATTAGCAATCTAAGCGATGAGTTATACCTGCAATCCAGCGGCGGTGGTGTTTCTGCGGTTATTCATGGTGGCGAGAAAATGGGCCTCGATCTTGATTTGCGTTCAGGCAGAGTGAATATCGAGCTCCATAACTTTAACGGTACTTCCGAAAAGGACCGTGTAAAAGGTAAGATGAACGGTGGTGGAATACCGGTTTATGCTCACGCTTCAGGAGGTAACGTGAACATCAGTTACGAGGATTAGATCTCGTTTCCTTCTGTAAAAATTAAAAGTAATAGTGAGGATTTCACTTTAAGTGAAGTCCTCATTGTTTTTTGTTATCCAGGAGATCTTATCTGAAAGAATTCGCACAAAACGCATAAGACCGTGATCTGCAACAGCGCAAATCTGTAAAATCTGTGTAATCAGCGTTCTGATGTTTGTGACAAGTAATTATACAGTTTTTGTCAAAAAAATTTACACAATAAAAATCGTATGTTTGGTAAGTGGTTAGAATTCAGTCGTTAGTATTTAAGGCACAAGAGTTGGTTAATAAACTGACGAACAAAACTACCGGCAAATACCGGATCTTAAATACCAATAAATGTACAATCTGAAAATTACGCTACGACGCCTTTTTAAAGACAAGGCTTTTTCGCTGATCAACATTTTTGGATTGGTGATTGGTATTTCGTCTTTCCTGGTTTTGTTTATTCACGTATCAAACGAAAAAAGCTTTGATAGACATTTTACCGGGCACCAGAATATTTACCGTGCAACCTCGGTTCCCGGCGGGCTCGATAATGCGGCTTGGGCGCGTAGTATGGGAATTGTTTATGCCGCTTCTGAAGCAATTCCGGAAGTTGAGTTAGCCACGCAGTTTTCGCATTGCGAAGAGGGGATCATTAAAATGGGCGAAACCTCAATTGCGCAAAAGGATATTATGTCGGTTGACAAGGCATTTATGGAGCTATTTGAGGTAGTGCCTGTGGTTGGTGACTTGTCAGAAATTTCGAAACCCAATACCGTTTTTGTTACCGAAGATTTTGCCCGGAAATATTACGGCAACCTGAATCCTGTTGGGCAAACTATAAAAATTGAAGCATTACAATATACAAGGGATCTGGGCGATTATGAAATTCGGGGAGTGGTAAAAAATACACATCCAAAAACTCATTTCAGGTACGAATTACTGATCTCTCAAAAAGGAGGACTGCAGGAACGTTTTGCTTCGTTGCCCGACCGAAAGATACAGTGGACATATAACTATTTCAAACTTCAGAAAGACGTAGATCCAAAGCTCGTAGCTGAGAAGGTAGCTGCTTATTACGATAACAGCAGTCTGAAAACAACACGTGGCCCCCAGGAATACGATTTTTCGCTGTTCCCGATGGATAATATTCACTTAAATTCGGATTATCGTTTTGAGCTGCGCGAAAGTTCAAGCAAAATAAATATTGGTTTGTTTATTCTTATTTCGTTTGTCATTCTAACGATCTCGTTGTTGAATTTCACCAACCTTTCAATTGCTAAGTTGATTAAACGATCAAAAGAGCTGGGCCTGAAAAAATCGATAGGAGCCACGAAACTTCAGTTGGTTAGGCAAGTTTTAATGGAAGTGTTTTTGGTTTGTACGATGGCCATTGGCATTTCATTACTGGCAATTGAAAGTTTAAAGCCAATCATTAACCGTTTGTTCGAGATTGAATTCGCTATTTATTTTTCAGAGCCGGTAGTATATCTTACCATTATTGGAGTTTTAATCACTTGTCTACTGATCACTGCCTTTTTTGTGGCGGTATTTTTACTGGCGCACAGTTCAGCCATCGATATTTTGGCGGGGCGTAACAACTTTTCGGGCAGTTATGTGCTGAAATCTTTGCTGGTTGTGCAGGTGACGATTGTGATTATTCTTGTTTCAGGAACCTTGTTGGTAAATAAGCAGATCAGTTTTGTTTTAAATAAACCATTGGGTTTCGATAAGGAAAATGTGGTTGTGCTCTACCTGAAGGATTTTTCGAAGAATCCCGCTGTTTTTGCCCGCGAACTGGAAAAACAAAGCCAGGTAGTTTCAGTAGGAATGACGGCACAACATTTTGGTTATCCGGCACAGGGAATGAATTTGGAAGGACTTGGAATTGAGGGTACTGCTGAATTTGTTTTTGCCAACTACGACTACCTCAAAACCATGAATATTAAGCTTATACATAACTGGATAAAACCGGATGCCGATACCGTGCGGGGAATGGTGATAAACAATCATTTGTACCAACGATTGATGGAGAAACACGGAAGTATGGATAATCTTATAGCTTATTCAAATGCACAACCCTTAGGACCGGGAGAAACACGCATTAATTTTGTCGGGGTTGCTGAAGATTTTAATTACAGCTCGGCACACGAAAGTATTGGCGACTTTGCGTTTTGGCTGGATGAAGGCGGGTCAAGAGCACGTTTTACCCATGTGCGGATTAACAACCTGCATGCCGGTATGGAAGCCATAAAAAATACATGGAATGAATATTACCCCAACCAGGAACCCGACTACTTTTTTATCGATGAAAAAATTGCTCAACAATATAAGGCAGAAACCATTTTAAGTCGAATCCTTTTTGCTTTTTCAACCATCGGAATACTTATTAGTGTTATTGGAATCAGTGCGTTGGCCTTGTTTATTTCGCAACAACGAACCAAAGAAATCGGTATCCGAAAAGTAAATGGTGCAACCGTCTCAGAAATACTGGGGTTGTTGAATCAGAGTTTTGTAAAATGGGTGTTAATTGCATTTGTTATTGCTACTCCGCTTTCTTTTTTTGCTATGAGTAAGTGGCTCGAGAATTTTGCTTACAAAACCAATGTGAGCTGGTGGATTTTTGCACTGGCCGGAATAATGGCATTGGGAATTGCATTGCTCACCGTTAGCTGGCACAGCTGGCGTGCTGCGACACGAAATCCGGTTGATAGTTTGAGATATGAATAATAAAGGTTTATTAAAATATGTTTAGAAATTACCTGAAAGTAGCACTTCGTAGCTTGTTGAAAAACAGTCTTTTCACTTTTATAAATATCACCGGTTTGGTAATTGGCATGGTAGTGGCCCTGCTCATTTTTAACTATGTGAGTTTCGAGCGCAGTTACGACTCGATGCATGAAAATGCGGATCGCATCTATCGTGTGGAAAGTAAATTTTACGAAGGCGAAACACTCACCGACGACTGGGCAACGGCATCGTTTGGTTATGCCAGTGCCATGAAAGAAAACATTCCCGGCATACAGGATTATGTGCGAATTGCCATTAACAGCACCGAACAAATGGTAAGTTACGAAGAGGAGAAATCGCGCGAGAATACCGTTGTTGTTACCGAGCCTTCTTTCTTTTCCATTTTCTCGTTTTCGTTGATTGATGGCGATGCGTCAACAGCATTAAGCAGTCCGAATAAGGTAGTTATTTCGCAACTGGCAGCCCATAAGTTTTTCAAGAATGAAAATCCGCTGGGTAAAATTTTAAAATTCAGAACACTGAACCAGGCTTATGAATGTGAAGTAAGCGGTGTACTGGAAGATATCCCGGGCAACAGCCATTTTAATTTCGATTATTTTGTGTCGTGGGATACACAACCCGACTGGATTAAGAATTTCTGGTACCTGCACGAAACCTACTCGTATGTGCAGCTGGAACCCGGTATTTCGCCCGCAAGCATTGAAAAAGCTTTTCCGGAAATGGCAGAAAAGTTCAAAACCGAAGATGCGTTAAAAAATAAAACCTGGGCCATTGAATTACAACCGTTGGCTGAGATCCATCTGACACCGCAAAAACAGTACGAACGCGAGGCCAAAGGAAATGCAAAGGCCGTAAAAGCCCTGGTCCTGATTGCGCTGGCAATTCTTCTCATCGCCTGGATAAATTACATCAATCTTACCACATCGCGCTCGTTGGAGCGTGCCCGCGAAGTGGGGGTGAGGAAGGTGTCGGGGGCACAGAAAAAGCAACTGATCATCCAGTTTTTAATCGAATCAACACTGGTAAATGTTATTGCCCTGGCTGTTTCAATCGGATTGTTCCTGATGCTCATTCCGTCATTTAATTCATTTATCGGCAAAAACATTGGCTTTTCAATTTTGTACATGCCGCGTTTTTGGGTGTTAATCACATTGTTTCTTTTAACGGGTATCGTTCTTTCAGGGGTGTATCCATCGCTGGTGCTTTCGAATGTAAAACCTGCAATTATATTAAAAGGAAAATACCTGAACTCACAACGTGCAGGCATGGTACGAAAAGGTTTGGTGGTTTTTCAGTTTGTGGCGTCACTGGTTTTAATTTGCGGAACCCTGGTCGTTTATGCGCAGCTAAAATACATGCAGAATCAGCCGCTTGGTATAAACATCGACAAAACTTTAGTGGTTAAATTCCCGGCACAAACTCCTAATTTAATGGAGAAAGTGATGAGTTTTAAACGCCAGTTAAAAGAGTTGCCTGATGTAAAAAATGTGACGATTTCAAACGCGGTACCGGGAATGGAAGTGGCCTTTTTTGCATCGAATCGTTTGTATGAAGATGCCGCCAAACAAAACCGATTGTACGAAATGCAAACGGTTGATTACGACTTTATGGATACATACGGAATGAATATTCTGGAAGGAAGAGGTTTTGACAAAACATTTACCAACGACATAAAAAAGGTTATTCTGAACGAAGAAACGGTGAAACAGCTGGGTTTTGCAAGCAATGCCGATGCCATTGATCAGAAGGTTTTAATTGAGACAGTGGCAGAACCTTACCAGGTAATTGGTGTGGTTGAGAATTACCATCAACAATCTCTGAATAAAGCTTATACGCCGATAATGATGATCATGTACAACAGCATCGGATGGTTGCCACCTAAATATTTATCCGTAAAAATTGCTGGAGTTGATGTTGCTTCTGCTTCGGGAAAAGTAAACGAAATCTGGAATCAGTTTTTCCCCGAATCAACTTTTGATTATTTCTTTTCCGATCAGTTTTATAAAGCTCAGTATTCACTTGATCGGAAGTTTGCTACCATTTTTGGGCTGTTTGCACTGATGGCCATTTTTATCGCTTGTTTGGGATTATGGGCACTGGCCCTGTTTGCCGGATTAATTCGCAAAAAGGAAATGGGTGTCCGAAAAGCTTTGGGAGCCTCAACGCCGAGTTTGTTTTATAACCTTTCCAGCGAGTTTATCTATCTAACATTGTATTCGGCAATTTTAGGTATTCCGTTAGCCTTTTTTATAATGAATGAGTGGCTGAAATCGTATGCATTCAGGACAGAAATGAATTGGTGGTTTTTTGCTTTACCTATTATGGTACTGGTGTCAATCGCATCGTTAATCGTTAGCTATCAAACACTAAAAACAGCCCATTCAAGTGCGGTGGAAAGTTTGAAGTATGAGTAAAAGTGTCGGAATCAGGATGTGCAGGATTTAAGGATAAACACGATTTGAAAAAGAGATGATAGATGATGAGCTGACATACAAAATTATTGGTTGTGCAATGAAGGTGCACAACACTCTGGGGAATGGATTCCAAGAGGTAATTTATCAAAGATGCCTGGCTATTGAATTAGACAATGCAGGAATCGCGTATCAGCGTGAACAAGAAATGCCCATTTATTACGAAGAGTACGAAGTTGGTAAGCGTAGAGCAGATTTTATAATTGAAGAGAAAGTTATGGTTGAATTAAAAGCAATAATTAGTCTTGATGATGTGCATCTCGCTCAAGGTTTAAATTACTTAACAGCATACGATTTAGAAACTGGTTTGCTCATGAATTTTGGTTCTACCAGCCTGCAAACCAAACGACTGTATAAAAAACATTAATCCTGAAAATCTTTAAATCCTGATTATCAGGATTCAGACAATTAATAAGCAATTTTTATGATACAACTAAAAAACATTGACAAGTACTACGACGCAAAGTTTCAGCGAACTTTTGTATTAAAAGGAGTAAACCTTGATATTAATCAAGGTGAATTTGTTTCTATAATGGGGCCCAGTGGTGCCGGTAAATCAACCTTACTGAATATTATTGGTTTTCTGGATGAACCCAACGAAGGCGAGTATTTATTCCTCGATCAGCCGGCCAATAAGTTAAAGGAAAAGCAAAAAGTACAATATCATCGCAGTCATATTGGGTTTATCTTTCAGGCTTTTCACCTTATTGAGGAAATGAATGTATACGAAAACATTGAAACGCCTCTGGTATATCGCGGCGTGAAAGGAAAAGAACGTAAGGCAATGGTTGCCGACATGCTCGACAGGTTTAGTATTGTAGCCAAAAAGGATCTGTTTCCAAGTCAGTTGTCGGGTGGTCAGCAACAACTGGTCGCTATTGCACGAGCCATCGTTGGCAGCCCGAAACTTCTGCTGGCCGACGAACCCACCGGAAACCTGCACAGCGAGCAGGGTCAAATGATAATGGAATTGCTGAAAAAACTGAACGATGAGGGAATGACCATAATCCAGGTTACGCACTCTGAAGAAAATGCAAAATACGGAAACCGTATTGTACGTTTAAAAGATGGTTATTTGAAAGAAGATTAATGAGAAATAACGAAATCAAGTTTCAAATATCTGTCATTTCGAACGTAGTGAGAAATCTGTAACAAGAAATCTGTTACTTTGCAGATCTCTCGTTCATACCTCACTAAAAATGACATCTTAATAAAACACAAATGGTACTGAAAGTTGTATTAAGAAACCTGCAAAAGCATCCCTTTTTAAACCTGGTTAAAATAATCGGACTTGGTCTGGCTTTAACCGGGATAATATTTATCGCACTGTTTCTGAAAAATGAGCTGACCTATGATTCGTATCATCAGAAATCGACTCGCACCTATCGTTATACGATAACAGATCCCGATTTTTTCAGCGGGAAACACTTTGCCCGTATAATCAATCCCGGGTATATTCATGAAATGAGTGATGCGCTTCCGGAGTTGGAAGAATTTGTCCGTTTGCGTCCGGTGCGTGGCGGTTTAATGAAATACGATCAGCGGTACTACAAAGTGGCGCAGGCTTTTGAATGCGACAGTACTTTTTTCAATGTTTTTGAT
>NZ_JBFHGM010000245.1:0-7624 GCF_041583095.1 Draconibacterium sp. | reverse complement strand
CTTTCGTTACCTGCGCAGAGGTAACAACTTGGATCATATTTTGGTCGTTCTTCTACAACCGGTTTTTCAACCTGTCCCTGCCAGGGGCGTTTTGCCCTGTGTGGCGACACAAGAATCCAGTCGCCATTTAATGGATTATATCTTTTATGCGGATGGTCTTCTATGTTAAAACTCATCTGATTTATTATGTCAGTTATAATTTAGGTCGAAAAACTAACTTATCCCGACTAAAAAATCGGGATAAGTCAAATATTCGGCCTCAAAGTTAAAATATCAATTGAAATAGTGCACAATTAAGCTGTTTTTTTTCGCACTACCTTTTTGTCTTTATCAATATGGCAGGTTGGTCTACAAGTCAAGCTTAATCGAACCTTTAGAGCGGATAAACAATTTATGACAAGAACCTTTTCCGTAAACATGTTCTAAAACTCCTACGTATTCATCCAGTTTTTCCTGTGGTACAAATGCCTGGATAGTTCCACCAAATCCACCACCGTGAACACGCCATGCTCCGCTGCCTTTCAGCACCATTTCGCTTAATGCCAAACCAAGCGAAACCACCTGTTCGTCTTTATGAACTACATCAAAAATATTCTGGTTGTACATGTACGAGCTGTAACCCGACTCAACTACCATTTGAAGGAAAGCTTCAAAATCATTGTTTTCCAGTGCCTCAACCTGTTTAACAACACGGGCATTGTCGCCCTGGAAGTGGTAAGCACGAAGAATGGCACGATCACCTGTTTTTTCCCTGATTTCAGGAATTTTTTCTACAATTTGCTCCAAAGTAACTTCACGAAGAACGTTGGCACCCAGTTCGGCAGCAACCGATTTCATTTCGGTAGGAAGCGATGCATACTCAGCTTGTGAAGCAGGATCGTCGTGGCCACCACCAACATCGGTAATTACCAGTGAAAAGCCGGTTGATACAAAATCAAAATCAACTTCTTTAACAATTGGATTGGCAGGATCTTTAAAATCAATAGTAATCAATCCTCCAACAGAACATGCTGTTTGATCCATTAAACCACATGGTTTTCCGAAATAGTTGTTTTCGCTCCATTGACCGATGATTGCATTTTCAACAGCATCCATTTTCCCGTCGTTGAAAAGTTCGTTAAAAATAGCACCGATCAACACTTCGAATGATGCAGATGAACTCAAACCCGATCCTTTTGGAACACGACCTTCGATACAGGCATCGAAACCACCAATCTCGTAACCGTTATCTTTCATTTTGGCAGCAATACCTTTCACGAGCGAAGTTGATGTATAGAATTCATCTTCGTTGGGTTGAAAATCGCTCAGCTCCACTTCGAACTGAGGATAACCGGCCGATTTAATTCGCACAGTATTGGTTCCGTTTTTAGCTGCTACTGCAATATTGTCGAGGTTTACGGCACCTGCCAAAACACGTCCGTAGTTATGGTCGGTGTGGTTTCCGCCAATTTCTGTACGCCCCGGAGAACTATATAATGAAACATCATCAGTTCCAAAAGTTTTTTCAAACTCGCCCATCAGCTCGGCATAACGATCTGCCTGAACTTTTAATTCGGCAACATCGCTGCCGTACAACTCCTTGAATAACGGATTATCTCCTCCGTTAATTTTCTCATTTAATGTGCTAATCTTAGTCATAATCTGTTATTGATTTATATACTTTAATTTCTATTTTCCAACTGGTAGGTACTGGTGGGTACAAATATAGTTTTTAAAGCTACCTGCAAACACCCCGAAAAGATGTTGCACAACAGGTTTAACATTTATAAACTATTTCTGACAATCATTCGCGCTTTGTTTCGAATCTGCGACTTATCACGCGTTACAACCATATTGGCGAGCATTTTTCCCATTTCAGTAAAATCGGTAGAGATGGTTGTAATCCCTCCCGAAACCACTTCTTTCAACATGGTATCGTTAAAGGAAACTATACCGAATTTTTTTCCCAGTTTAAACTTACAGTATTTGGCAATTTTCACCATTTCCACCAGGTCGCGGTCTGATATCAGGAAGTAGGCTTCCCAGAGCGAAGGTTTTACGCCGGTAAGTGTTTTTACAATTTCGTACCTAAAACTATTTTCCTCACAAAAACGCCTAAATCCTTCCGAACGTTCTGCAGGTTCTTTCCCCCCCGGGTTTACAAACACCAATTTCCGGTATTTCGCAATCATCTCCTTCCCTTCTACCAAAGCATCATAAAAATCTTGCTCAAAATCCTGGTAAACCACGGGGTACTTTGATAAATCAGGCTTCAGCCTATCAATAATATACACGCGGTCTTGTGGCAATTTTGACAGTAAATGCCCGGTATTATCAAAAGTGGCCGGCATAATTAAATACGATGTATAATTTCCGATACTTTCCGTGATCAGATTTTTAAATACCTTGTAATTAAAATGATGAAAATATACCTCAACGATAGCCTTGCCTTTTAATGAGTTTATAAGCGAATTATAGAGGTCTTCTTTAAAAGCATTCATCTCGTCGAACAATACAAAAACACGCTCTTCAACCTTTATTTCGGTGCTGGCAATGTAATAGCCTTTTCCGGGCTGACTTTTTAAAATGCCTTTCGACTTAAGTTCGTTAAAGGCAAACATTACCGTATCGCGGCTAAGATTAAATTCGGAACATATCTGATTTATCGACGGGACTTTATCTCCCTTTTTCAAATGGCGTTTCTCAATTGAATTTAGCACCGAATCGATTATCTGACGATACTTCGGCACCGCTGATTTGGAGTTGATTGAAATTAGTCTTCTTCTTGGCATTTAGTTAAGCTTTACACAAAAATAGTAGTTTTTTATTACAAAATGATGTTTTAAAACACCACCAGTACCTACCAGTTAGATTATTGATTTTTGCATTTTTGTTTTTTCAAAAATTTCAGTTAACAGTTGTAATGAATACTGAACACGCATAAAACACGCTGCAATTGATGAAAGACTTTAAAACAGCTATTTTAACCAAAACTAAAATATAATACTTTGCTTTACTAACTTTGGTTGAAAATTCAGGAAAAAAGAGTAAAATAGCACTTGTTAATAGAATAAGATTAAATCAAAAATTGATGACCGGAGAATAACCGGCGCTCAAATAAAAAGAAATAATATCACATTAAAATGAAAATAACTGCAATACCATTCGGAACGTTAAAAGACGGACGCGAAGCCCAGCTTTTTACGCTTAGTAACGATTCAATTAAAATTAAAATAACCAACTACGGAGCTATTATTACTGCCATTGATATGCCAAACAAAAATGGCTCGATAGATAATGTTGTGTGTGGTTTCGACAAACTGGAAACCTACCAAAGCGACGAGTACCTGGCTGGTTATCCGTATTTCGGAGCCATTATTGGCCGGTTTGGAAACCGCATTGCCAAAGGCCATCTTGAAATTGAAGGCAAAACCTACGAAATGGCGATTAACAATGGCCCCAACCATTTGCATGGAGGATTGGAAGGATTCGACAAAAAATTGTTTGATGCCGAACTTATCGAATCAGAAAACGAAGTTGGTGTAAAATTAAGCTACTTAAGCCCTGATGGTGAAGAAAACTACCCGGGCAATTTAAAAGTTACCTGCATTTATACACTGAACGAAGAAAACGACCTGGCCATTCAGTATTACGCCGAAACAGATAAAACAACCGTGGTTAACCTGACTAACCATACTTATTTCAACTTAACCGGTGGAAAAGAGAACATTTTAAACCACGAGTTGGAATTAAATGCAACAAAAATAACTGACATGGTGGATCAAATTCCAAACGGAAAAATTCTTCCGGTGGTTGGAACTGCTTTTGATTTTACCTCGCCGAAAAAGATTAACACCGACGGATTGGAAATGGGTTACGACGATAACTTTGTTTTTGACAACGAAGATGGCGACCTGATTATGGCCGGAACGCTTAGCGAAGCAAAAAGTGGCCGTAAAGTGGAAGTTTACACCACCCAGCCTGGAATGCAGGTTTATACCGGCTATTGGATTCCGGAGCTTACCATCGATGGTAAAAAGAAATTCGGAAGTTTTTCGGGTATTGCACTGGAAACGCAACACTACCCCGACTCGGTGCATCATCCGAAATTTCCAACAACAATTTTAAAGCCCGGAGAGCTTTACGATCAGAAAACGATTTACAAATTTATAACCGAATAAAGGAAATGCCCGGAAGGGCATTTTTTTTTGATATGTACCCAATAAAACCAACTAACGGTATTTTTTCTATTTTTGAATAAGAACATTTTGTGTGAATATGAATAGAAGATCTTACCGGGATCTTTTTAAACATTTATCAACTTATGAAAACCATTGTTGCGCTATTTGAAACCGCCGTTGCTAACTACCCTGACAATCCCTATCTCTGGGAAAAATCAAAAGGAGAATACAGTCCCACCACCTACAAAGAAACCCGCGAAAAGGTGCTTGACCTGGCAGCAGGACTAATTCAACTGGGATTCAAAAAAGGCGACCGGGCCGCACTAATTGCCGATGGTCGCAACGACTGGATCATCAGCGAACTGGGTATGCTTTACGCCGGTGGTATTAACGTGCCGCTATCAATTCGTTTGCAAAACAACGAGCTGGCTTTCCGAATTAAACACAGCGGAAGTAAGTACATATTTGTATCAAAACTACATGCTGCAAAGGTTGAGGAGATTCGCGATGAATTGCCGGAACTGGAGAAAGTGGTTTACATTGATGGCAAAGACAATCCGGGTGAAAATGATATTGATTATAAAGAATTATTGGCTGCCGGAGCCAAATTCAGGAAAGAAAATACCGAACTTACCGAACAGGTTTGGAAAGGCATTGAACCGGATGATGTGGCAAATATCTCGTACACATCAGGAACTACTGCCGATCCGAAAGGGATTATGCTTACCCACCTGAATTACGCGGCCAATGTGGTACAGTCGAATTCACTTCTCGATTTACAATCAGAATGGATAACACTGGCTATTTTGCCATGGGATCATGCATTTGCGCATACCACCTGCTTGTATGTGTTTATGTACAAAGGTGCAAGTATTGCATCGGTTGAAATTGGCAACTCGCCAATGGAAACCCTCCGAAATATTCCGAAAAACATTCAGGAAATTAAGCCTACACTTATGATGAGTGTACCGGCTTATTCAAAAACGTTCCGGAAAAACATTGAAGCGGGTATTCGCAAAAAAGGAGAATTCCTGTATAAAGTTTTTCAGTTTGCCTTAAAAGTTGCTTATGCACACAACGGTTATGGTAACAACCGTGGCAAAGGCTGGCGATTTTTCCTGAAACCACTGTATTGGTTATTCGACGAGATTCTGTTTGCCAAAGTTCGTGAAGGTTTTGGCGGAAACCTGAAATTCTTTATCGGCGGTGGTGCTTTACTTGATGTTGAACTGCAACGTTTCTTTTACGCTGTGGGGCTTCCCATTTGTCAGGGTTATGGCCTTACAGAAGCAGCTCCGGTAATTTCCTCGAACGTTCCGCACGACGTAGTTTTTGGTTCATCGGGTAAACTGGTGAAAAATCTCGAAGTAAAAATTCTTGACGATAAAGGCAACGAAGTTCCAACGGGAGAAAAAGGTGAAATTGTGGTAAAAGGCGACAACGTTATGAAAGGCTACTGGAATAACCCTACCGCAACTGCCGAGAGCCTGAAAAACGGCTGGCTGCACACCGGCGATATGGGCTACATCGGAAAAGATGATTTCCTTTATGTTCTGGGCCGGTTTAAAAGTTTACTGATTGGTAACGATGGTGAAAAATACAGCCCCGAAGGCATTGAAGAAGCACTGGTTGATCAGTCGCCATACATTCAACAGGTAATGCTTTACAACAACCAAAATGCCTACACGGTTGGAATGATTGTGCCCGAAATGGAAGCCATAAACCGCGAACTTAAACGCCGTGGCATTGAAAAAGGCAGCGATGAAGCAGCAACTGCAGCTATAGAAATTATTCAGAAAGAAATTAACGAATACAAAAAAGGCGGCAAGTACCAGGGCGAGTTCCCTGAACGCTGGCTACCGGCAACGGTTGCCATTTTACCCGAAGCATTTACTACCGAAAACAAAATGCTGAACGCCACCATGAAAATGGTTCGCGATAAAGTAACTGCACACTTCACCAAAGAGTTGGAATTTCTGTACACATCCGGGGCAAAAAATATTGTTAACGAAATGAATATTGAAGCTGTAAAAAACTGGATGAAATAGATCGACAACACAAAGACGCAAAGCCACAAAGGCTTATTAACCTGAGTTCATTGAAAACTGCATTCAGTAATCAGTCGCAGTTTTCAGTGAACACAACCACGATTTACAATTTAGCAGTTTAGCAATTACGTTTTAAACAACGTTTTTCCGAAAAGTTGCATAGTATCCCCGAGAAAAACAATCGCAGTTGCGGTTCTCAGTTGAAAATTTTACAATTTGGCAGTTTTTCAATTTAACAGTTCTATTTGTTACAAAGAAAAAGAGTCTGATTCGCAGTTTGCAATCTCACAGTCTCAGCGTCTCAGTGCTTAATTTGTCCTGCTATTCTTCCACAAAATACCGCAGCTGATCGAGCATGATTGGCACATCATCCTTATCAATTCCCAGCCCGGTTAAATAATGCAGGTCTTCGTGAAAAACCTCGAAGAACTCACGCTCGGTAAATTCAGTTTTTACAATCGACTGCTTGTAATATTCAAGCGCCTCCTTGCGTTTGCCCAAACACCACTGCACGTGCCCCATATTCATCAGGTCGTGCTTGTTAGGACTATCGTCCAGCAATTTTTTGAAGTATTTCTCTGCCTGCTCAAATTTACCTGACACCAACGAACACCAGCCAATGGGTTTCCATACCTTTTTATTGTCGGGCATCAGGTATTCCACTTTAAAATAGGTTTTTAACGCCTCTTCAAATCGATCCAACTCCAGCAAACAATGGCCAATATTCAGCTGAACATTTAAATTATCTTCATCCAGCGTTTCCACCTCGCGGTAGTATTCCAGCGCTTTTTTAGGCTGTTTTAAATTGCGGTAACACAACGCTATTTTATTCAGGTTCCATTTTTTGTTTAGCTCAAACAACTCCGCACTTTTATAGGCTTTCAGCGCCAATTCAAAATCGCCAAGCTTTTGGTAACAGTAACCCAGCTTTTGGTACAACTCCCCGCTTTTCTCCTCGCTAAGCAGGTAATTAAAAACTTCGGCGGCCTCGTTATAATAGTTTTTCAAGAAATAGTATTCAGCAATATTCCGAACAATGTTTGCATCTTCTTTCAGCGTTTCGCCAAGCACTTGTTTGTTATGAAAATCGAAACGCCAGTTGAAAATATCTTCAAAATCGGTTTTGCGCGGATGTAATTTAAAAAAGCGATACAAATCCTGAATGTACAGATTTGAAATATAAGCCGCCTTTTTACCCGGAGCAGTTAACACCTCATCGTTTTGCAGTTCATCAAACTGCTGCATTTCAGCTTTTAGTCCTTCAGCCATAAACTCGCGGTTTTCAGCCGGAATATTTTGCAAGCTAAAACAGAACGAATATTTATCGGAATTGCACAAAACCGGAGCAGCTGCAATGGCTTTTAGAAACTGATCGGTAGACGAATCGGCGCGATTGACAACAAAACCAATCTCCGG
>NZ_JBFHGM010000244.1:0-7654 GCF_041583095.1 Draconibacterium sp. | reverse complement strand
ATACTGTGTGTTAAGGTAACAACAAGTAATGGTGGAGTTAGTCTTAAATTAATACAGGAAGAGGAACAAGGCAAAAGTAAAAAGGCAAAAGTTACTGTCATCTCGACGAGGACCGAGGAGAGATCTGTCACAGTATTCAGTCACAGTATTCAGTCACAGTATTCAGTCACGGTATTCAGTTAACAATTTAACAATTCAACAGTTTTCTTCGTTGAATGAATGAGTTACTGAGTGAATGAGGGGATAGGAATGACTGACGAATGAAGCTTAACGATTTGAGATGGCAGAAGGATTGCAAATGTGCGTTGGGCTCTTTTTGCGTTGCTACCCGGTGATGCTCTCACTCCGAGTGAGGGTATCACTACTTTAAGAATTATTGCACGCGGATTTCGCAGATTAGCGCAGAGACAAGAAGTGAATGAGTTACTGAGTGAATGAGGGGGATGGGAAAGACTGACGAATGAAGATTAACGATTTGAGATTGCAGAAGGACTGGCAAATGTGCGCTGGCCTTCTTTTGCTTCGCTGCCAGGTGATGCTCTCACTCAAAGTGAGGGTATCACTACATTCATGACGGAAGCAGAAAAGAAAAAAGTTATTGCACACTGATTTCGCAGATTAGCGCAGCAAAGGCGGGGAATTAAAAAACAATCATGCATCCCGGAAATCATCAATAGCGATGAAATGAGGCCTTTCGACAGCATTTCATTTGAATAGCTACAACAGAGGGCGCTTGAAACCACACTGCTTTGAACATCATTCTTGATTGCGCCTTTGATTTATTTCCGCATCTGCGCCGGGTTTCACCCGCGGTTACTCATATTTTATCCCTTCGGGATATGGCGCTGAAAGCGGCGAATGAGAATAACCCGGTGCGTAGCGCCGGGATTAAACGACTGAAAGGGAATCGTCCGGCGAAATAAGCCGATCGAAGCTGTTGAGTGCTCCCGGACGAAATTAAAAGGACAATACTCATAAAAAGTTGGGGCTTTTCGGCAAACAAAAAAAAGCAGTGCTCCTCAACACCGCTTTTCAAAAACAAAATTTAGTAATTCAAAACCTATTCACTATCCCCCGATGTATCATCTTTTTTTCTTCGTCGTTTTACCGACTGGTTGTTTGCTGCAATTATTTCGGCAACGGTGCGGGCATAATTGCCATATACGGGTTCGTTAAGTTGTTCCATAACATTGAGGTACGGAACCAACAAACCGTTTATTTGGTCGAGAACTGTTTTCTTCAATTGGGTGGCATTCTCGAGGGTGCCTTCCTGGGCCTGGGCTTCCTCAAAACTTAGGCGGTTGGTTTCAAAATTATCCTGGGCCTCTTGCAGGGCGGTAATATATTCGGCACACTGCGGAACCAGTGCAATCGTATCAAGCAGTTGTGGTTTTTTGTAATCGGCCAGCATCGAATTCAACAACGAACTTTCGGTGGTAAAACTTTCGCTTTTCATTTCCATCCCGTATTGTTCGAAAATTTCGAGCAGGCGAAGGGCAGCAGTTCTGATTGCAGCATCAGGATGGTGCGAGAAACTCACCAGAAGAAAATTGAAAGCCGTTATTTTTTCGTCGCGGATATCGTCGTAAAATACTTGCTCGCTTTTGGCTTTAAGCCGTTTAATTGCCGACGAAAGTAAGGCCAGCGCATCAATAATCAGGGCAAAAATTTTCACCATGTTCTGATCCGTGTTCAGGGTGCTTTGGTTGTAGCCGTTAACAATTTGAGTTGCCGAACCATCAACCTCTGTTGTGCGACTGCTGTAATGGAGTTTTTCAATCATAATAATTTAATTTTTAGTGTTAATAAGGATCTTCGGGCTGTGCTAAATGGTTAAATGTTTTTTTTATAATTTCCTTCAATTTACAACAATTGTGAGGATTTTTATTAAACAAAAGACCATGTTATGTAGCATAAACAAATGTTTAAAGTCTACTTTTTACTTTTTTATGACGCAAACAAATGTTTATGCCCCTGTTTTTAGCCCGGACACCTCATAAACATTTGTTTAAGCGACCAATTTTTATTTTTTCATGCCTTAAACGTTTGTTTAACACCCCAAAAAGTAGAAAAACAAGGCTTAAACGTTTGTTTAAGGGGCAAAAAAATGATTTGGAAGGCCTTAAACATTTGTTCGTGCCATCAAAAAGTATTTTTTAAGGGTTTAAACAAATGTTTATGCGTAAATGATTGTTTTTTAGTGGTAATGCACGAAACATAAAAAATATGTTTAGTTTTATTGCACCAAAAATTCCTGTACCATTAAATACGCAAAAAACAGCATGTATATAAAACACAAAAACCTTACAACAACTACCAGTTTAGTGATTATATGAAGATTTTTACGTACAGATAATATAGTTAGCTACAATTTAACCAGACAAAAAAGAAACTATGAACGACAATTTGGTATTCTTAAATGAAAGCGACTTGGATAAACCAATTTATAGAATATTTTCTTTCGATAGACTTATAAAAATATTTCAACAGAACAAGATTACTCTAGTTAAACCAAAATTGTGGGATGACCCATTTGAAAATTTCATCTTAAATTCTACAGGAACTTTACCAGATGGCAGAGAATTCCAAATGAGTTTTCGTGAAAACTACTATGGTCAATGTTGGTCACTGACCAAGGAAAGTGATGCAATGTGGAGAATTTACTCACCGGAGAAAGATGGTGTAAAAGTAAAAACAACAATTAGAAAACTATTTACTCCATTATTTGAGACTGGTGGAGTACATCGTAAACTCAATGGTAATTTATACAATCTTTCATCTTTTGTAGGAAAGGTTAAATATAAAGGAACAAGGACATTAATGGAAATGTTAAAGGATAGAGATAGAATGAGTAATAAAATTTATGATACAACAGGAAGGGGACAAGCATCAACATTCTATTTCAAAAGATGGGCTTTTCGACATGAAAACGAAATAAGAATAATGTATCATCAGACACGCGACATTGGTTCTAACTTTTTTAGTTTTAACATTAACGCAAATGATCTTTTTGATGAAATAGTATTTGATCCGAGAATGGATTTTGGATTATACTCCCAGAGAAAAAGACAATTGCAAGATTCATTCAATTTTGACAAAAAAATTATTCAATCAGGACTTTATAAAATTAAAGAGTTTCGGATTGAACTAAATCAGATATAAAAACTGTAGCACACACATTTTATAAATTCCATAGGGGTGTCAGTGGGTTGCGGACGTTGGTGCTTTTGCAAAGTTCAGCGGTCACAGTCGACAGGATATCGGCTCCAAATTCCCCTACGTAACTTATAATTTACCGTTGGCAATCATTTTAAACCATTAAAAATCGTCTAAAATAAAAAGAGAAACTTTATAAAAATTAAAACCTAAATATTATACAATGGAATTAGTTGATTATTTAACAATTGGAGCAATAATTATTGGTCCGATAGCTTCAGTTCAAATTCAAAAATATTTGGAAAGAAGAAAGGAGACCCGAAACGAAAAGGTTCGAATTTTTAGAGTATTAATGGGGACAAGAGGTTCTAGTTTGTCAAAATCTCATGTTGAGGCCTTAAATCAGATAGATTTGGTATTTGAAGATAAAAAATATCAATCCGTGAGATTAGCTTGGGGAGAATATTTAGATAATCTAAACCAGCCATTTAATGACAATAATTTTTCAATTTGGGTAAATAAAAATGAGGATTTATTAGCAAACCTATTATATGAAATGGGATTAGCATTAGGATTTAATTATGACAAAGTTACAATTAAACGTAAGTCATATACTCCTGTTGGACATTCGAACATTGAGCTCGAAAATCAATCAATTAGAAAAGGAATTTTAGAATTACTTCAAAGTGAAAGAACTTTGCCAATGCAGCTTATATTGTCTCAAGAAGAATTGGACAATCAAAAAGAGTTACGTGACTTGATGCTGAAATATTATGAAAATGAATTGAAAAAGGAAAATTAAAAAACGCTTGCCAACAATTAAGTGTTCGGGCGGTCGGCACGGCCAAGCCTGAACCGGGTGTTGACGAAACCGACTTCGGAGCGGGGACGTAAGTTATGGGTTTTTCGATGTTTGGGTTTCTTGTTTTCAAGGGGATGTTTATTCACAGGCTTTCGTTTTTGGGCTGCTGCTCGCCTGCTGGTGCCGATTTGTAATCCGTTCCCTGGTCGAAAATCTATAAACGAGTAAAAACAACTACTTATAAATACCAACAACTATACAAAATACAACCAATGGCCGAATTAACAGTAAAACAGAAAAAATGGTTAAAATCAATTCATGTTATTGCTGCCGGCGTTTGGATAACTACCGGGGCGGTAATGTTTCTAATTCATTTTTTAGGCAATGATCTTTCCACAGGAGGCCAGCTGCATTTGTTAAATCGAATTATCCATTTTATCGATATGAAGCTGTTGGTACCCGCTGCCATAACTTGCCTTTTAAGCGGATGGGTGTATTCGCAATTTACCAAATGGGGCTATTTTAAGCATGGCTGGCTAATTTTTAAATGGATTATTACCGTTCTTATTATCGTGCTCGGAACACTGTTTTCCGGTCCGTGGATTGAAGAAACCGTAAAAATATCGGGAGAACTTGGCCTGAAAGCCCTTCAGGATGCCGATTACGTTTGGTACAACAGCAATCATTTAATAATGGGTGTGTGTATGACCTCTACACTAATAGTTGCTGTTTTTATATCGGTGTTTAAACCAAAATCGAAAAAGCCGAAGAAATAACTTGTTCCTTTGTACGCACCCTGCCAAACTTCGGGACGCTCCAACAGTGGAGCAGTACCAACCCGGCAACCTGAATGTAACCAATACCACAAAGCATTGCAGAGTGCCGATAAATAAGTAAATGCCGTAAAAATGCCGTCTGAAAATCGCTACCAAATAGGGAGTTGGGATTTACTTTTGCCACAAAAAATTAAACTTCACGATTTATGAAAGAACCAGGAAAAAGAATTAAAGAAAGCCGATTAAAACAAGGTTGGACCCAGGAAGATTTGGCGGAACACGCAAAAGTTAATTTGAGAACTATTCAACGAATCGAAAATAATGAGACCACTCCACGACGAAAAACGCTCGACTTGCTGTTTGATGTTTTAGGTATCGACGGGATTGAACCGGAGAAAAAGCCCCTGAATAAATACATGCTGTGGTCATCATTTCTGACACTGCTGATTGTTGCGGGCACTTTTTTAGGATGGACCAGGCATTTTAAAATGTTTGTGGATGGCGAAAGAACTTACCGAACCTTTACCGGTTGGACAGGCTATACTTTTTTTAATGATTACCACTTACAAAACTGGTTACTTAGTGTTGCCAGTATCTCGGTAGGCTTCATCGTGGTTGCTAATTCGCTTGGGCTGATAAAAAATAAAATGAAATATATTTTGGTACAGCTGGCTTGTTTAGTCTTTTATTTAACAGGTATTTTGGGGTGGAGTGGAAATGAGTCTGTGGAAATGCGGCCAGGATTATTCCTTATAATAATCGCAACCATTTTATTGGTAATAGCCTACCGAAAGAATGGGGCAAAAGCCGATGCCAACAAGTAAGGGGCGGGTGTTACGCTTAGCCCGATCTGAATGAGCCTGTAAATTTTGAAGCAGATTTTGCTATTAATTTTATTCGCCTTTATAAAAAATATTCATGATTCCCGGGAATCAACAAAAGGAATGAAAGTGAGGCCTGTCGACAGCATTTCATTTAATTAGCTATAATAGAAGGCGCATGAAACCACAGTGCTTTGAACAACTTCTTGATTGCGCCTTTGATTTATTTCCGCATCAACCCCGGGTTTCACCCGGGGGTAGTCACATTTTATCCCTTCAGGATATTGAGATGAAGTACAAACTTGAGACGAGTTTAATGACCAACAATGTCAGAAGATGAAACTTTCCATGGCGCTGGAAGCGTCTAACGTGAATAACCCGGTGCGTAGCGCCGGGAAGAAATGACCAAAGGGAAATCGTCCGGCGAAGTAAGCCGATCGAAGCCGGCGAGTGCTCCCGGACGAAATTAAAATGGCAATACACATAAAAAGATGGGGACTTTTATAACCCAAAAAGTCCCACTCAAACGAGCAGGACTTTGTATGGTATGTGTGAGTAATATATTACGCGTTATCTTCGGGTAAACCATATTTTTCAACCACAAAGTCGATGTCTTTATCGCCACGGCCACTCAGGTTAATCAGGATTGATTGTTGCTGGTTTTCTTTGGCCAGTTTTAGCCCGTAAGCTACAGCATGTGCACTTTCCAGCGCCGGAATAATTCCTTCCAAACGACTTAGCTCGTAAAAGGCGTCGATGGTTTCAGCATCATTGGCAACACCGTAATTTACTTTGCCCATATCTTTAAGCATGCTGTGCTCTGGTCCAACACCGGGATAATCCAATCCGCTCGCCACCGAATACACCGGAGCCGGTTCGCCTTTTTCATCCTGCAAGGTGTAGCATTTAAAACCGTGAATTACTCCGGGAGTTCCGTAGGTAATGGTGCTGGCGTGTTCGCCCAGTTTTGTTCCGATTCCACCCGGCTCAACACCGTGCAATTGGGTATCTTCAATATCGAGGAAGCCCGAGAACATTCCCATGGCATTACTTCCGCCACCAACACAAGCTACTACGTGATCGGGATTTTCGCCGGTCATTTCGAAGAATTGTTCCTGTGCTTCAATTCCAACAACACGCTGGAAATCGCGTACCATCATCGGGAAAGGGTGTGGCCCAACCACCGAACCAATACAATAAATGGTATTTACCGGATCTTTTAAATACGATTCGAAAGCCGAATCAACAGCTTCTTTCAGCGTTTTTAATCCGTGAGAGACAGGAACCACTTCGGCTCCCAGTATTTTCATACGTACCACATTCGGGTGCTCTTTGGCCATGTCAACTTCTCCCATGTGGATTTCGCACTCCAACCCAAAATAAGCTGCTGCAGTTGCCAGTGCCACACCGTGTTGTCCGGCGCCGGTTTCGGCAATCAGTCTCTTTTTACCCAGGTGTTTGGCCAGTAAAGCCTCGCCCATACAGTGGTTAAGTTTGTGCGCTCCCGAGTGGTTCAGGTCTTCGCGTTTCAGGTAAATGCGGCCACCGTATTTTGTCGACAAATTCTGGCAGTAATAAACCGGTGTTGGACGTCCCTGAAAGTGTTTGCGAATGCTGCGCAATTCAGAAATAAAATTATGCGATTTGCTGATGCTGTGGTAAGCATTGGTAATGTTATCCATTTCTTTTTGCAAATCGGGTGGAATAAACGAACCACCATATTCCTTGTAAAATCCCTCTTTGTTCGGGTATTGCTTGAAATAATCAGTCATAAGTTTTTTGAATTTTTAAATGAACCCACGAATGTAAAGTTTTATCTCTTTGGGTCGATTCTAAATAAGGTATCAGTAATAAATTTTTAGTGAATTGATAACTGATTGTGCCGTCCTGAAAGGACTAAACGAAAATGACGGTGTGTGAAACGCACGGCAAGAGATGGTGAATGAGTTCAACCCCTGTCGGGGCTGAGATTACACTTCATTAACTACCACCGGTTTTACCGGCGGTTATTCATATTAAGTCCTTTCAGGACATTTTCTATGAATTTGGAAGAAAATTATCTCTGCTGCTTATCTGCAAATCCGGAGGGATTTATCACT
>NZ_JBFHGM010000243.1:0-7692 GCF_041583095.1 Draconibacterium sp. | reverse complement strand
GCATAGTTTTCCACAATTTGTTTTATCAGGAAACGCTCGGTATCAGTATCGACAGCTGAAAATACATCGTCGAGGATCAACAATTCACCTTGTGTATAAAGTGCCCTTGCCAGGCTAATTCGCTGTTTTTGTCCGCCCGAAAGCATAATACCTTTCTCTCCTACCATTGTTTTCCCTTTTTTAGGGAAACGCAACAGTTCGTCGGCAAAAGCACTTTTGTAAATCACATCGTCAAAACGTTTCTCGTCAATCGTTTCGTCCGATGTTAACCCAATATTGTTTTCAATGGAATCGGAAAACAGAAACACCTCCTGACTCACCGTATTTACCACCGACCGGATGTCTTCGCTTCGTATTGAATCGGCATCAATATCGCCATAAAAGATCTGTCCTGCTCCGGGGCGTAAGTATCCATTTAAACACTGAATCAAAGTGGTTTTTCCTGATCCAACTTTTCCGGTTATACCAACGATTTGACCGGGTTTTATCGAAAACGAGATGTCTTTCAGAACCGGTTTATCGCCGTTATGGTAAGTGTAATTCAGATTTTCTACGCGTATTCCTTCCTTAAAAAGCTCTTTCTTTTTCGATTTGGGCAGCGCTTTCCGTTCATCATCGGTTCCTTTTCGGTCCATAATGGTTTGAATACTGCTGATTCCCACCATACCTTGTTGGAAAATGGTGAGCACCCAGCCCAGCCCCATAATCGGATGAGCCAGCAGCGCAGCGTAGGCAATGTATTCGGTTAATTCGCCAATAGTGAATTTGCCGTTGATAACATACATGCCACCCACAAAAAAGATGATGATCTTTAAAATCTGCCCCAGGTTGCCAAGCAAGGGAATAACAAATGAGCGAATCCACGAAATTTTTAGCGAGGCCTCGTAATAAGAAATATTATCTGTCTCCACTTTATTTTCGGCATGCTCGTAAATATTGTAGCTTTTAATCACACTGTTGCCCGAAAGAAAAGAAATGATTTTTCCGGAAAGCATTTGCAGGGTATCCATTCTTGCGTGTGTGTTTTTAACCATCACCTTCATGCCATAACGAACAATAAAAAAAACCACCACCATTGGGATGATACAATACAACGTGAGCATCGGCGACAGTTTCCACATCATGTAAGGCGTTAGCGACAAAGACAAGAGTATATTTCCGATTTGCAGAATGCCAAAGCCGGTAATCATTCGCACACCGTTAATGTCGTTATTCACCCTCGATATGATATTTCCGGTTGAGTTTTTATCGTAATAATCCTTTCCGAAAGAGGCCAGCTTTTGGAACATCTCACCTTTTAACTGACGTTCAATCAGACGCGCCGGGAAAAAGATCAAAATCCGCGAAAGTGTTCTAACCAGTATCAATCCGACAGCCAGACCTACAATGATCAAAACATTTTTATGAAACTCACTTTCATTTCCTACACGGCCGGCGGCAATCAGGTCGATGGTTTTCTGGATAAATCCGGGAATCGTAATCGAAGTCCAAACGGTAAGTATCAGGAAGATAATTCCCCCTGTATACCACCAGCGGTATTGATGCGTGTATTTTAATAAGAATTTTAGTTTCGATAACATGCTCCCAGTTTTTGCCTTTTAAGCATCAATATATTTTTGCATCTGCTCGTTTTGCCAGTTGTATACCAACTCGGGCAAAGTTTCGTTACCCTCTTGATAGCGTTTCAACAGCCTTTCTGCCACGGTAATTCCGCTTTCGGTAATTTCGCGGACCGGAGCTAAAAACCGGCTTTCATCTTCCGAACAGCGCACCTTTGCACGCCGCTTAAGCCCATCTGAGGCAATCCTGCAAATTTGTTTTGCAATAGTCCCGGCGTGCAGATTGCCACTTTCTGCATTCAACGCTTTTACGGGAACCTGGGCACGAAGCTCCTGCATGGTGTCAACGTCCCATTTAGAAATAAGTTCATCGGCTTCTGCCAGACTATCACCATCGTACAACAAACCAACCCACAAGGCCGAAACCGCTGCAATGTGCGATACACAGCTGGCATCAGCCCCTCTCATTTCAATAAACTGTTTGAGCCGTACATCCGGGAAAATCGTTGACACATGGGTTTCCCAGTCTTCCTGCGTAGGCTTTAGCGAATGTTTGTCCTCAAAAAATCCACGAAAGGTAAGTCCGTTTGCCGAAATATACTCCCCATCGCGCAAAATATAATACATCGGCACATCCAGCAAATAGTCAACCCAACGCTCAAAACCAAATCCCTCATCAAAGATAAAGGGTAAAAAACCACATCGGTCCGGATCGGTATGGTTCCAGATATGCGAACGATACGTTAAATAGCCGTTGGGTTTTCCGGCAGAAAATGGCGAGTTGGCAAAAATAGCGGTAACAACAGCTTGTAATGCCTGCGACACGCGCATCTTTTTTACCATATCCTTTTCGCTACAAAAATCGAGGTTTACCTGTGTTGATGCGGTGTTTGTCATCATGTGCAGCCCAAGATCGCCTTTTGTTGGCATGTAGTTGCGCATCCAACGGTATCGTTCTTTGGGCACCCAAGGCACATCGGCAACGTCCGACAAAGGATCAACGCCCATGGGCAGACTAAAAAAATTGTAGTGCTGACTTATCGTGTTGAGTTCCTTAAAATGCTTTTTGGTTTCGCGATACGTTTCGTGAATCGTGCTAAAATTATCGCCCGAAAGTTCGAACTGTCCACCGGGCTCCAGCGTAATTGATGCACCATTCTTCCGAAGACCAATGGCAATATTGTTTTCAAGAATTGGCGTCCATCCATCTTGTTCCATCTTGTTTAGAATCTTCAAAATCCCACCATCCTGTTCAAAACGAAGGCGGCCAAAATCTTTTCTGCGAAATAGAAACTTTTCGTTTTCAGTACCAATTCCCCATCTCTCGGGAGGTTTGCTCCCCCGCTCGAAATAATCGATCAGTTGCGATTTATGATTTATTTCTATTTTTTTTTCTGTTTCTGTCATTTAATTGTTTTTTGCTGTCAGCGATCACTTTGAATTCAAAATGCTGTCGAGAACATATTTTTCCACATGGCGGTTTTTCCCTATGTACGGATAATCGTGCATCGACAACATGGCAGGAGCATTTAGTTCCACCACAATGTAATTATCGTGCGAGGCAGGCTGTTCCATGTCTTTGATTATAATATCGATTCCGGCAATTTTAAGCCCGGCCGATTTTGCTGCTTCAACCGCTACACTTTTATAAAAATCCGGTATTTCATCGGTCACATCAATGCTGTCTCCTCCGGTACTCAGGTTTGAATTTTTACGCAGGTACACTTTCTCTCCCTCTTTCAAAATCGTTTCCGGGGTCATCGAAAGCGCCTTCAAATGTCGGATCACTTCCTCATCAATATTTATTTTTAACAATGGATGCGTATAATCCGTTCCGCGGCCTTTATTCTTTTTGTTTACCAATTGCTGAATTGATGATTTTCCATCGCCTGACACATTTGCCGGTTCGCGCCAGGCAATGGCCCGCACCACATAATCAATTACCAAAACCCGGTATTCCTGCCCCGGACAAAACTCTTCGACAATCACTTTATCCGAAAATTTAAAAGCATTGTTGATAGCGGCAATTTGCTCTTCGCGCGATTGTATGTTTGTGCTTACTGCAATTCCATGATCGGTATTAGCCGGTTTTACCACGGCGGGCAAAGGAATCGCATCCAGCACATCGGTCTGATAACCGGGCTTCAGCAAAATACCTTTTGCCTGGTGAATACCTTTTCGCTGAAGGAATTGCCGGGTCATCCATTTATCGTTTGAAATCCAGAAGGCAATCAGGCTGTTGGCATCCGAAATGGTTCCTTCGTGAATAATGTATTCTTTATTGTTGTACTGAACCGAGATGAGGTTATTATCGGCATCGATAATCTCAAAATCCAGGTTACGACGAAGAATTTCAGCAATAAGAATCTGGGTTGTGGCTTCAAATTGCTCATAACCAGGTAGCGGTTTAAAATTATAGTTGCTTTTTTCCATCATAACAAATTGCTTTTTGGGAAATATTCCAATGCGGCGAAACATCCCTCTTCGTAATAACATTTGAAATTAAAACATTGTGTTTAGAATAGTTTCCAAAGAATGAAATATTGCCTGTAATTTAAAGTTGCGTTGAAATGCGAAAGGAAATCCAATCCAGATCCGTTTGTTTATGCTTACTGGATAACAATTCTCAAATTAATGTTATAAAAAAGAGGCCTGAAAAGACCTCTTTTGACATGAATATTTTTATAATTATCCGGATTGTTTTTGGCGCTTAGTTAACCGCCGGAGTAACAGTAAATTTGCGGAACTCCACCGGTCCGTGGTCACCCTGAATCTGAAATGGACCAGGTTCTCCTTCGTTGCTATCCAACGAACCACCTGTAATTCCGGGAATAGGACGGTTAGAAATAACTTCTATTCCATTAAGCAAAACGGTAACATGGCGCCCAACAAGTGTGACGTCATAAGTTTGCCATTCGCCCGGTGCATTAGCGGCATAAACCGCAGGTGCAATAAACCCGTAAATACCACCAATACTAACATCGTCGGTTCTTCCTTTTGAATCTTCAATCTGTAGTTCGTGACGGCCACGAAGATAAATTCCGCTGTTACTTCCTGCCGGGTAACGGAATTCTACGTGAAGTTTAAAATCCTCAAATTTCTGAATACTAATCAGGTTTCCACCCGATTCGGTGTTAACCATTACACCATCAATCATTTGAAACTTGTTGTTCTGTGGAATTACCCATTTTTCCATATTTTTGGTAATCATCTCAATAGGATTTCCCCAAATTGGCGGTGCAGTTCTTTTAAGCGAAGGAGCCCGAACACCTGTCCATTCCAGTTTATTACCATCGAGCATTTGATAGCCTGTAAGCTTATTGTCTTTTAGCGAAAACTCAAAATACAAATCATCAATATCCATCCATTGCGGTGGAATAGTGAAATGATATTTATCCGTAGCTTCATCGTAAACTACTTCGGCAATTGGCCGGGCACTACCTTCGTACCCAACATAGTATCCGGTTAAGGTAGAGAAACCAGATAATTTAACCATCAGCCATCCGGGGAAACCATCAGAAGCCATTAATCCATGTCGGAAAAGACCGAGATTTTCGATCTGTTGTTGAGTCATATTAATGGTTAAATCCCACTTGCCAATTAATGGCGAGTCACTTTCAACACGCTGCGCCTGCACCGGAACAAAAGCCGTCAGTGCAATTGCAATCAATAAAATAATAGGTTTTAGTTTGTTCATTGCTATTTATTTTGATGAATAAAATTGTTCATCTTGTTTCTAATAAACACAAAGCTACTTAAAACTGTGTTTGAATAAAAACACTCTCCATTAATTTATCAATTTTAAATACCATTTCTACCTGCGCATCCAGTACTGTTTGATAGTTCTGAACGACTTTCCTGTAATATCCATCAACAAAAGCGTTCGACTTTATTTATTCGGTCGCACAGCCGAGCTTTTTGAGCCACATTTGTTCTCAAATAAACTGAAAAAGAATAAAAAAAGACCTTTGATATAAAGGTCTCTTTTAAACTTCTGGTTAAGTCTATTTTTTGTCGTAAACCATTGTGGTGGTTACGTCATCACCATCTCTGTTTTGCCTGGTTGATACAATTGAAAGCGTTTTAGCATCGTTCAATGTCCAAACCTGAGTTGATGTTCTTTCGGTACCGTTGAAGTTCATTTTTGTAACGATAGTGAGCGATTTTCCATCGTCAGACCACTTGGCTGTCGATTTGCTTTCGCCTCTTCCAAAAGAATTTACACTTTCTTTCCCATCTAGTGTGTACTTACTTGTAAAACTCTGATCGTTAAACGATCTTTCAACCGAAAGAAGATTGGCCTCTTGTTTTACAACAAAGTCGCCACCCCCAAATCGGCGGCCGCTGTCGCCCATTTTACTTTTCGATTCATTATAAGCCCAACTGCCTGCAAAGTCAGCTTTACCCTGTGCATTTGCCATTGCCGGAACAACAAGCAATAAGCACATAACAACTGAAAACATCCGCAAGAAACTCATTTGTTTGTTTGTGTGATTTCTTTTCATCTCAATTAAATTAGTTTTTGAATGATTGAATTGATTTAATTATTAATTAGGCGCGATCCTGGTATAAAAAATACAGCATGTATTTTCACCAATTTCATTCCCATTATATTATCGAGTTCAACTTTTCCATCCGATTCAGAGAACAACACCACAGTTTTGGCTGAGTTCAGATAATCATACACGACATCCAATGGAAGATGTCATTATTTGTTTGTTTTCAAATACTTGGTGTTTGACTATTAAAAACATAAAAAGTAAAATCGTAAACTAAAAAAAATAAAATGATGCTCATAATCCGGCTTAATTGTAGAAACCATCGCTCCAGTTACAGCAATATTGAAATATGCGGACAAAAGAAAGAAACCGAAAAAAAACAATACTTTAGAAAAGGCATTCCTGCACTGATGTATAAAGACCTTCCACAGAATCTGCTGATTCAGAAGAGAAATTGGATACCACAAAAAGAGGTACCACAGCTGCCAAAGAGTCTACATCCCGGAAAGTATTAACAAAACAACTTTTGGTAGAAATCAAAAGCAACTTTTCAAATCGATTTCAGCACACATAAATAGAGTAATTACTCCGTTTTGTTAATTTAAGATGGATACCCATTTAATAAATCACGCCATGACTTATTTTTAATCATTAAAACAGACAGAAATGGAAACAGTAATCGAAAAAAATGGCGTAAATGTTGACCAGTTATTTGGTACAATTGAAGCGGAAAAAAGGGATGCAGATGTTGCAAAATTTCAATTCAGGTCGCACACCGATTGGATAAGCGGGGGACACTGCAAAACAGAAATTAAAGATTTTTATGGGGCAAAAATGGAAGATACATCGCGCGAAGAAGCTTTTGTTCTTGAAGGTGACGAACCTCCAGTTTTACTGGGCGAAAATCATGGAGCCAATGCCGTTGAGGCAGTCTTACACGCCTTAGCTTCCTGTTTAACAGTTGGCTATGTCTACAATGCATCTGCAATGGGAATTACCATTAATTCCCTCGAATTTGACATGGAAGGTGATATTGACCTGCACGGATTTCTGGGATTATCAGAAACGATAAGACCAGGTTATGAGAACATTAAGGTTGTTTATAAAATAAATGCCGATGCGCCAACGGAAAAACTGGATGAGCTGTGCAACCACGTACAGAATGCTTGACATTATCAGAAATCCGGTAGAGGTTTCAATAGAACGAGTTAGTGCTTAAGCTTATTTTTGTGATAGATTCAGAATTCATTGAACATAAAGAGGTTGCAAATGACCTCTTTTATTTTGGTTCATCCATTAAAGACTGAAGGTTGTAATCTTTCTTGCGAGCCAGCCAATTCTACACATCCAGTTTTAACAATCTATAACTTTCCCCTATCAACGCCTTATTATTCCCATTTTTTTGAGCGTTTTCTCTAACAATCTATTTTCCAAAACATGGTAATCTACGACATATTCTTATATTTATGCTTTTTGAAAAATTAAACCAATATTAATTAATAACCAAAAAAACAATTACCTATTTATTATGGCTAATATTAAATTTTTTTTAGGCGAAGAGTTACCCCTGGAGATGCATAAAGTTAGAATGGTTCAACGCCTTGATTTAGTTCCGGTTGAAAGGAGGCTGAAAG
>NZ_JBFHGM010000242.1:0-7694 GCF_041583095.1 Draconibacterium sp. | reverse complement strand
TTCCCCGTAGCTGCCTTCTTTGTATTTTATTTCTGCCAGATAGAAATGTGCATTGGCAGCGTAAGCTCCGTTCGGAAATTGATTCAGGTACTGTTGAAGTTGCACGTCGGCATCTTCATTTCCGGCCATATAAACACGTTCTGCAGCTGAGTAGGTTAACTGATCCTGTTCGGACGCGCTAACACTGACATTGCCTCCCAATTGACTAACGTAAGCAAAATAAGCATCCACGTTGTTCAGTTCTACGTAGCAGTTTTTTATGCCTTGCAAAGCTGAATTTGCTTCGGGTGTGCCTTTGTAGTTTTCGGCCACTTCTTTGTACTGGCGCAAGGCTTTGTTAAAGTCGCCATTGTTGTAATTGACCAACCCTAATTGCAGCAACGCATTACGGTAATAATTACTGTTCGGATGGTTCTCAACAATCTCCTGATACTGGCGAACGGCCTCGAAATTATTGCCCATTCGTTCGTTCGCACGCCCCAGTTCGTATAATGCGTCATCGTAGTAATCCGACTCCGGAAACTCGCGTAATAACAGGTTCAGGTTATTGATTTTATCTTGCTGTTTACGCTGAAGGCCCTGGCAAAATGCAATTTGCAACAGAGCATAATCGGCTTCCAGCATTTTTATGTTATAGGCACGTTCGTAATTGTCGATGGCCTGCGCATAATTTGTATTCAGGAAATAATAATCGCCAATCCGATTGTAAGCATCGGCAATTTTTGGCGTTCGTTTGCCCTGCATCTTCTGCACATACTGACTGAAATGTTGTTGTGCCGCTTCTTTGTTGTCGGTTTTTAAATAAGCATAGCCCATGTTGTAGTCGGCATTTAGAACTTCAGCGTCGTTTGCCGATGACGAACTTCGTGCGAACTGATTGTACGATGCGATTGAATTATCGTAATCGCCCACACGGTATAAGGCTTCCGATTTCCAGTAAAGTGCCCTTGCTTTTATTTCCTTGCTGTAGTTTCCGTTGACCAGTGACAGGTCGAAATTCTCGATTGCCTCGTTGTACATCAGGTTATTGAAAAGCTCCAGGCCACGGTAAAATGTCACGCGTTGGTAGGCTTCTAAAATGTGGGGCGTTTTGTTTTGTATTTTCTCAATCGACTCAATAGCGTCTTTATAGTTTTTGGTTACCATGTACACTTCGCCCAGAATTTCGTAGGCTTCAGCATTTTTTGGCGAGTTTGGATATTCTGCAATGTAGCGGTCGAAAGCTTTTATGGTTTCGTTAAACGGAGAGTACGAAAGCTCGTAAGTTAATTTGGCGTAACTGAACAAGGCGTCTTCTTTAATATCTGCATTAAAATCAAATTCCGAAGCTGCGTTATAAGCCGTTTTTGCTTTCTCTTTATCGTTGAGTTTTATAAAACAGTCGGCCAGATGATAGTAGGTGTTTTGTGTCATTTCATCTTCGCCGGTAGCTGCTTTTTGCAGTAATTCGGCAGCATCTGTGAATTTATTGGTGTGGTAGTAACAAAATCCAAGGATGTAATTTTCTTCCCGTGTTTTTGTCCCCGAGGTTTTAAAATATCTCTCCAGGTAAGGAATGGCATTTTCGTACTGTCCTAAATGAAAATACGAATCACCAACAATTTTTGCCAACTCGGTCTGGTGCTCTTCCTGAACATCATCGATAATCGTTGTGGTGTAGTTTACTACCTCGTTGTATTTCTTTTGTTTGTAGTAAATATGGCTGACATACAGCGGAATTACCGGCGAATAAGCCGGATCGTTGTTTAGCGCCCTAAAAGCTTCAATTGCAGCGTCATAATCCTCTCTTAAATACAAAATGTGCGCACAGTAGTAGGTGGCTGGTTTGCTGTATAAATTATTGGTGTTTCGGATGGCCGTAAACTCACGGAAGGCCACATCGGTGTTTCCTTCCTCGAGATTGGCAAATCCATTCTGATATTGTAATTCAATGCGTTCGTTTTCTGACAGGTCCATACGGTCTACTTTTGAAAAGGTGCGAATGGCCAGCGAATATTGCCGTTTTTCAAACTGGTTTTTACCCAGGTTAAATTGCGCGCTATTCATGTACGGACTTTCAGGATAGGTTTCAACAAATGTGCGGATCAGCTTGTCGCCCGAGCGGTAACCGGCGTGAAGTGACGAAACAGCTTTGAAATATTCGGCTTCGGAATACAGTTCCGATTTGGGCTCAACACGTTTCTGGATTTTCTCAAATTGCCGGTAAGTTGAAATGTATTTTCCTTTGTTGTAGAGTTCTTTTGCAATGTCGATATCCTTTCTTACATCATCAAAATAAGCCGTTTCCTGAGCTCCGGCCTGCTGAAAAGAACCAATAATGATAAAAAGAGATAACAAAATTTGTATTGTTCTCATGCTTTATTCGCTTTGTTTTAAATGAATAAATTGTTTAAAACCATTAGCTGGCTTACTTTTTAAAATTGACCAACTAAAATAACTATTCCCTGTATGCTAAACTGTCGTTAATGCTTGTAATTCTTAACAAAAAACTGTTTATTTCTTTCCTTTATTATATATGTGGGTAAGAAATTTCGAACTATTTTAGTTGCAACACATTTTTTATGGACAAAAAAACAGTTATAAAGTTGCTCGATGCCAGCATTTACCAGTACGATAACCTGGTGCTTTCGGGGGTTGATGTTGAGGTGAAGGAAGGTGAGTTTATCTATGTGGTTGGAAAAGTGGGAACCGGAAAAACCAGCCTGATAAAAACACTGAACGCCGAATTGCCTTTGGAATTTGGCTCGGGGACTGTATTGGATTTTGACCTGGTAGGACTGAAAAAACGTAATATTCCTCATTTGAGAAGACGGCTTGGCGTTGTTTTTCAGGATTTTCGTTTGCTTACCGACCGGAATGTGTATGCCAACCTGGCTTTTGTGTTAAAAGCTACCGGATGGAAAAACAAACTGGAAATTGAAAACCGCGTTGATGAAGTGCTCGAGCGAGTTGGAATGTTGCATAAAAAAGAAAAAATGCCGCATCAGTTAAGTGGTGGCGAGCAGCAGCGTGTGGTTATTGCACGCGCCATTTTAAATTATGCTGATATTATATTGGCCGATGAGCCCACCGGAAACCTTGATCCTGAAACTTCGGAAGATATTCTGGACTTGTTTATCCAGTTAAATAATGAAGGGAAAACCATTTTGATGGCTACGCACGATTATGCGGCAATAGCCAAAAAACATGCGCGAACACTGGTTTGTGTAAATGGAAAATTACAGGATTCTGCAAAGAATAACGAGGAAATAGAGTTTGAAAATCTGCTGGAGAAAAATGTTTAGTTTGAATAAAAACTCTGTTTTCTTGCTTTAGGAATGTCATCCTGTACTTCATGATAAAAGTGAATAATCGTATTAAGCGATCGAATCTTGTGGTATAGAATATTCAAATTTTTTATTGACCCCTAAATCCCCTAAAGGGGACTTGCCCAGCTCCCCTTTAGGGGCCGGGGGGAAAACAATGACCATGTGTAGTCGTATGAAATGCCTAAAGAAATTCAGAAAAAATACCTTTCAAAACTTTCTCTTCATTCTCCCATGTAAGTTCTTTTGATGCTTGAACTAAGTTGGTTTTCCAGTTTTTTCGTTTGTCCAAATTATTCAATGCTTCATTAATTGCTTTTGCCAGATCTTTTGGATCGTGCGAATTGCAGATGGCACCAATATCGTATTTTTCAACAATTGCTTTCATTTCCGGCAAGTCGCTAATCAATACCGGAACTCCGGCGCTGATGTAATCAAACAGTTTATTGGGCAGGGCAAAACGGTAATTCAGACCCAAATCTTCCTCAATCGATAATCCAAGATCGGCACTGGGGGTGAGTTTTGCCAGTTCCTCAATCGAAAATTTACCTGTAAAATGAACTTTATTTTCAAGTAGTTCGGTACGAACCAATTCTTTCAGTTGATCTTTTATATCGCCATCGCCGGCAATTATAAGTTGAGCTCCATCGATAAAATGCATGGCTTTTATAGCTTGCTCCAGCCCGCGGCCAATATTCACTGCTCCCTGGTATAGAATGATTTTTTGCTGATTTTCTTTTTTGTTAAGCTGAACCGTAATTTTTGAAGTAGGGATATTTCTGACTACCTGAAATGGTACGTCGTATTTTTCATGGTAAACAGCTGCAATAGAATCACAAACCGTATAACAGTGTTTTAATTTCGGCAGCATTTTCTTTTCCAGCCACTCCCAAATCCGTTTTACACGTGGACGATCGATTAACTCCGGGACTTCGGTAAAATATTCGTGGCTATCGTACACCACCGGAATTCGTTTGATTTTTGAAGCAAGATAATTGGCTGTCAGCGTATCCAAATCATTGGCCAGCAACACATCGGCTTTCCGGAAAAGTAAAAACAGCAACAAGCGGAAATTGTATTCGGCATAAAAACAAGCGCCTTTGGTAAAACACAAACGTATTCGGTGAGTCAGATAGCTGCGATTAATTGGCTGACTGTTTTTTAATTTTCGACCAACAAGTAAAACCCCGAATCCCATTTCTTCCAGCGAGGTACAAACTTTATGCACCCGGTTATCGGCAACCAGGTCGTTTGTAACCGAAACAATTATATGCTTTTTTCGCTTCAAGTGAATGAAATGATTTTGTTGTAAAGATAGAAAAAGTAGGAAGCAGGAGGCGCGAAGTAGGAAGATTCTTGTAGTGGAATCAATTACCTTTCAAAATGTTTTACCACAGAGTTGCCCAGAGAAGACTCAGAGGTTCACAGAGAATGGTGGGACTGATGTTAAGTGGTATAATAGGCAGTTGGCAAAATGCAATTGGCAAAAGCGGGTATAAGTTGGAGGCGTTCGTTGCATACAATTTTACAATTTATCAGTTTAGCAATTTTGCAGTTTAAGCATTCTCGCATTAAAGCATTGCAGGCAAATTAATCCTTAATCTTTCCTCATTAATCAATGGAGCTTTTATCTTTGCGCAAAATTTATTCAATGATCCGCTTTTCAGAAAATCATTCGCTAAAGGCACACAATACATTTGGCATCGAGGCCAAAGCAAAATATTATTTCGAATTTACCGAACTGGAAGACTTGCAGGTGTTTCTGAATTCCAATAAAGGTTGGAAAGAGGAGGAGTTGATCGTTTTAGGTGAAGGCAGCAATATTCTGTTTATGAATGATTTCGACGGCCTGGTAATTCATCCCAATGTGCCCGGAATGAATTCGGTTTGGGAAGACCGCAATCATGTATGGTTTGAAGTTGGAGCAGGAGAAGTTTGGGATGAATTTGTGGAATTTGTCGTTAATCAGGGTTTGGGTGGCGCTGAAAACCTATCGTTGATACCCGGAAAAGTTGGCGCTGCACCGGTACAAAATATTGGCGCTTACGGACAGGAAGTTTGCTGGTTGGTTGAAAAAGTTAAAGGTTTCGACCTGGAAAAAGGCTGTGCTGTGGAGTTTCCGGCTACCGAATGTGGATTTGCCTATCGTAACAGTGTTTTTAAAAGCTATTTGAAAAACCGTTTTATTATCACTTCGGTAATTTTGCGAATGGATAAGTTTCCCGAATTTAATCTGGGTTATGGTCAGCTGGAAGAAAAAGTAAATGAAAAAGGGGGCGCAAATCTTCACAATATTCGTGAAGCAGTGATCGAAATTCGCTCGTCGAAACTACCCGATGTTAAAGAGTTGGGCAATGCCGGTAGTTTCTTTAAAAATCCCGTGGTTGATATGGCTTTAGCTGAGCAAATCAAATCGAAATACCCCGAGATCCCATTTTACCCGGGAGGAGAAGGCAAAATTAAACTGGCCGCCGGCTGGCTAATCGAACAGGCAGGTTGGAAAGGCAAACGTATTGGGGATGCGGGTGTACATGAACAACAGGCTTTGGTGCTGGTGAATTATGGCAAAGCTACCGGCAACGATATTTATTCACTTTCGGAAGAAATCTGTACATCTGTTTCTGAAAAATTTGGGGTTACGTTGGAACGTGAGGTAAATTGCATTTAAAGTTTGTTGAGCACTTTTATTATTGTTGATACAATAGCTTAAGGTTGTTAGCCCTAATAAATTCTATGGATTTGTTTTCATTCGTTGCTTTTGTCTTTATGCCAGACAGGCAGTTCCTTTTGCATTTGATCAAAAGGAACCATACCTGCCGTCCGGTAGGCGGGAATCTTGTCAAAAAATAACCTTTGCATTTTTTCAATATAACCAAGTAGCCCGACTGACGGCCCCGAAACTTCGGGGTGACCAGCTCGCACAAAATTTTCTCTCAAGTCCGCCTTCGAGGAAAAGCGTTAAGAAAATAAATGGAAAGAGCGTCAAAAATCAAGTCTGTTTGACGCTCGTTAGACCTGAAGAATGAAGGGCTAAAAGGAGGAGTTACTTGATTTTAGTGAAAGGAATTTATTTTTAGCTTTTTATCGTCAGCGGTGGCTTTTTTGAATACTTTTTCAGCTATAGGAAAAAGTATTTTCTGTCTGAAAAGACAAAATAAAAAAATCCCGGCGTCCAGTCCGGGATTTTTATTTTTTGTTTGATGTTGTGTCCTAATCTCTTAGGTGGATTTGTAGCTACAAAAGTAGCTGTCATTTAAAAAATCAAAATGACCTTTGTCATGGGCAGGTGGTCAAATAACACAGCGCCCGAAACCAATTTCCTGTTTTATTGTTCTTCTGAAAACAATAGTTTTGGAACGGAATCAGGCTGAAATCAGCTTGTTTAAAAACAATTATTTTGATTATGCCACATACCAATGCGCTCATAAATGCCACATCGCCATATCTTTTGCAACATGCTCATAATCCTGTAAACTGGGAGGTCTGGAGCGAAGAACTCATTGCTCAGGCAAAAGCCGAAAACAAACTTATTTTGGTTAGCATTGGCTATGCTGCCTGCCACTGGTGCCACGTAATGGAACACGAAAGTTTTGAGGATGAAAAAGTGGCTGCCGTGATGAATGAAAATTTCGTTTGTATTAAAGTGGACAGGGAAGAGCGCCCCGATGTGGACCATTATTATATGAGTGCCGTTCAGTTGATGGGGCAGCAGGGCGGCTGGCCTTTAAATGTAATTGCTTTGCCCGATGGACGGCCTATTTGGGGCGGGACCTATTTCCCAAAAGAAAGCTGGGCGGAGAACCTGAAAACAATAGCTGCATTTTACAAAGGAAAACAAGATAAGGCGGAAGAATTCGCTGCCCGTTTGCAGCAGGGAATTCATCAGGTTTCGTTAATGCCCGAGGTGGAGACAGAGGTAGCATATAGCAAAGAGTTGTTGCAACACGGCGTTGATGGCTGGAAAAAACACTTCGATTACGAAGAAGGCGGAAGAGCAGGTGCTCCGAAATTCCCGATGCCGGTTAATCTTGACTTTTTACTCTACTACGGCTTTATGAATTCAGATAAAGCCGTACTCGAATTTGTTGAAACCACCTTGCTGAAAATGGCTCGTGGAGGTATTTACGATCAGGTGGGCGGCGGTTTTGCACGCTATTCGGTGGATGAAAAGTGGAAAGTACCGCATTTCGAGAAAATGTTGTACGATAACGGGCAGCTCATCAGTGTTTATTCAAAAGCATATCAGCATTTTAAAAATGAGGAGTTTAAAACCGTTGTTTACGAAACCATTGCGTTTGTTGAGCGAGAACTGATGGACGAAAGCGGCGCTTTTTATTCGTCGCTGGATGCCGACAGCGAAGGCGAAGAAGGAAAGTTTTATGTGTGGAA
>NZ_JBFHGM010000241.1:0-7766 GCF_041583095.1 Draconibacterium sp. | reverse complement strand
GCTGATCCGGACACAGTTTTGAGCCATAAGCAATCAACTGATATATATAGATATTGTAAATGGCAGTAAAACTGTCACTATTGCCTGTCTGAAAGGATTGCCATAAATTGTTTATATCCTTATCACTACTCCGTTTCATAAAATTATAGTTGACAGGTGACGTAAAGATGAAATTTTTTTAATAAATACCAATCTTTACTAAGTTTTTTTATAAGAAAACACTCCTGTAATTGGCCTTCTCGTAGCATAGGGATGCAATCTGTTAGGTTTTGCAGAAGTTATATTGCTGTTAAATAGCCCTATGTCAGCAGTTTATCGTAATAAAAAGAAGTTTAACAGGTGTTTACTTTTTGTTTGTTTTCAAGTTCGAATTTATTATCAGTTTATTCAGGTTAATAGGTTTTTAAGAAGCTTTGATCTGTCGCTGTTTGTTTTGTGTATATCGCAAGAAATGATGCCGGATAGGGCTAGCGGTTAAAGGGACACGATATTGAATAAACAATACTTTATGCAAAAGATACCATAATAGATTTTCCCGGAGTAGTAAAAAACTACATCCGGGAAAATATTGGTGTTTTATTTTTCGTCAAAAGTCATGGAGTAGGGGAAACTGCTTGTTTCCGTTCCACGCGATTTGTTTGGCTGGCTGGCCATGTCAAAAACTAGCTCACCGCCATTTTGAATAGTGGCGTGTTTCAGGAAGTTTTTGTTGTAAGACTCACCGTTCAGTACCACATCGTTTACATAAACGTTTTCCTTTGAGTTGTTCGTTGCATCGATAACAAACTCATTACCGTTTTCAAGCGTAAGCGTAATTTTGTTGAACAGTGGCGATCCCAACACATACTCGTCGGTTCCCGGACAAACAGGATAGAATCCCATTGAACTGAAAACATACCATGCCGAAGTCTGGCCATTGTCTTCGTCGCCACAATAACCATCAGCCTGGTACGAGTACAGTTTTGTCAGTACTTCGCGAACATGCGCCTGTGTTTTCCAGGGCTGATCGGAATAATTGTACAGGTATATCATATGCTGAATTGGCTGGTTACCGTGTGCATAGTTACCCATTCCGGCAATCTGCATTTCACGAATTTCGTGAATAGTACCGCCATAATATGAATCGTCGAAAATAGGTGGAACAACAAATACAGAGTCGAGCATAGCCACAAACTCATCGTTGCCACCCATCAGTTGTTTCAGGCCTTCAATGTCCTGGAAAACGCTCCAGGTGTAATGCCAGCTGTTTCCTTCGGTAAAAGCATCGCCCCATTTGTAAGGGCTAAATGGCGACTGGAAAGTACCATCTTCGTTTTTACCGCGCATCAGTTTGCTTTCCGGATCGTAAACATTGTGGAAATTGCGGGCACGCTGTTTAAACAAATCAATCTCTTCCTGTGGTTTTCCCAGTTCCTGCGCCAGTTTCCAAATGCAGTAATCCGCATAAGCATATTCCAGCGTACGGGCAGTATTTTCGTTAATGCCAACGTTGTAGGGCACATAACCCAGCTCGTTGTAATAATCTGCACCATAACGGCCAACAGAATGAATCTGCTCCATATATCCGTTGGTGTTTTTAATCATGGCTTCGTACAAAGTTTCAATGTCGTAACCACGAATTCCTTTTAGGTACGAGTCGGCAATCAATGATGCCGAGTTCGAGCCGATCATACATCCACGGTGACCAGGACTTGCCCATTCAGGCAGCCAGCCACTCTCTTTGTAAGTATTAACGAGTCCTTCCATGATCTGGCTGTTAAGATCAGGATACATTAATGTAAAGAATGGGAATACGGCACGGAAAGTGTCCCAGAAACCATTGTCGGTAAACATGTAGCCCGGTAATACTTCGCCGTTGTACGGGCTGTAGTGTACAATATTGTTATCGGCATCAAATTCGTAAAATTTACGCGGGAAAAGTAAGGTGCGGTACAGGCACGAGTAAAAGGTTTTTTGTTCGGCTTCGCTGCCACCTTCAACTTTAATCCGGCCTAGTTCTTTTTCCCAGATCTGTTCGCCTTCGGCTTTAATCGTTTCGAACGATTTGTCGCCAATCTCTCTGCTCAGGTTCAATTCAGCTTGTTCAGCACTGATAAACGATGAAGCCAGTTTTACATTCACTTCTTCACCTTTTTTTGTTTTGAAACCAACGATACCACCAACGTGAAAACTTTGGGCTTCGGTAGTTTCGTGCAAATTGTCGTCTTTCCAGGTTTTTACCACCTCGAAATCTTTATCGAAAACGGCCACAAAATAATTTTTGAAATTGGCAGGTACACCGCCGTGATTGTTCTGGCAGTAACCAATTATTTTGCGTTCTTCAGGAATAATCTTCACCATCGATCCGCCATCAAAAGCATCCAAAAGAATGTACGAATTGTCGTTCTCCGGAAATGTAAAACGGAACGATACTGCACGGTCAGTAGGGGTGAACTCGGTAGTAACGTCGTAATCGGCCAGGTACACTTTGTAGTAGTGCGGTTGGGCCACTTCGGCTTTGTGCGAAAACCATGATGCACGTTCCGCGCCTTTAAATTTCAGTTCGCCGGTAACCGGCATCAGCGAGAACGCTGCGTAATCGTTAATCCACGGACTTGGCTGATGTGTTTGTTTAAATCCCTGGATTTTGTACGAATCGTAGGTGTAACCCCAGCCATCACCCATGCGGCCGGTTTGCGGTGTCCAGAAATTCATTCCCCACGGACGTGCAATGGCAGGGTAGGTATTTCCGTTTGATAGTTTAAATTCCGAATCGGTACCCATTAACGGGTTTACCATGTCCACCAGTTTTGTGGGCGTAGTTGTTGGTGGCGTGCTGACCTTTGATGTGCAGCTAAATAGAATTGCGCAAAGGCAAAACAATAAAAAATACTTCATGTAGTGAGTTTATTAAGTTGTTGTATAGGTATAAATCAGGCGCAAAAATATAATTATTTTGTTCAAACATACTATTCATAGCCCGATTTTGGACGACTGCCTGCAGCATGCCCAAATTCTTTATTTGGTTCTGCAGCCATCGTAAATTCCAGTACACCACCCCTAACAACATCAGCATGTGTAATGTAGCTTTTTGTGTATGGCTCACCGTTTAACCTAACTGAATTGATGTAGATATTCGTTTTGTTCAGATTATTAGCCTTTACCTGAAATGTTTTCTCGCCCGGTAATTCAATGGTGGCCGATTCAAAAAGCGGACTGCCGAATACGTAAACACCATTGGCCGGATTAACCGGGTAGAATCCCATTGATGAGAGCACATACCACGCCGACATTTGTCCGCAGTCTTCGTTTCCGCATAATCCGTCGGGTTGGTCGGTATACATTTCATTCATAATGAAATTTACCTTTTCTGCCGTTTTCCATTGCTGACCTGCAAACGCATACATATAAGGAATGTGATGACCCGGTTCATTTCCGTGTGCGTACATACCGATTAAACCCGAAATGTCGCTTGATGCGCCTTCATTTAAGGTTTCTTCTGTAGTAAAAAGCTCATCCAGTTTTTTTGTAAAAGCAGTTTCGCTTTCGAAAAGACCAATTAATCCATTAATATCATGAGGAACCAGCCAGGTGTATTGCCAGGCATTTCCTTCGCAGAAATCATCGGCACGGTGCTCCGAGTGTACCGGGTTAAAAGGAGTACGCCAGTTATCGTCAGCTATTCGTCCTCGCATAAAACCGGTTTCCTTATTGAAATAGTTTTCGTAATATTTTGCTCGTTTGGAAAATAATTCAAAGTCTTCAGTTTTTCCCAGTTTTTTTGCCATAGCCGCCACACACCAGTCGTCGATGGCATATTCCAGCGCCATTGCAACCGATTCAACTGTTGAATCAGCCGGAATGTAACCTTTCTCTTTTATAAAATTCAGTCCACGCTCATCCATCAGCATGGTCGATTTTACGGCCTCAAAAGCTTTCTCGGCATCAAAACCGGTGTATCCTTTCAGTAAAGCGTCAGCAATTACCGGAATGGCGTGGTTGCCCACCATGGTGTTGGTTTCGTTGCCATGCAGGTGCCACACCGGAAGTTTGCCCTGCTGATCGTAAATTGCAAGCATTGTATTTACCATATCGTCAACACGATCCTGGTGCACCAGTGTAAACAGCGGATGCGCTGCGCGGTAGGTATCCCACAACGAAAAAGTGGTGTAGGTATCGAAACCCGGATCGTTATAGTTTTTACCATCGGCTCCGCGGTAATCGCCGTTAACATCATCGAACAACGATGGTGCAATCATAGTATGATACAATGCGGTGTAAAAAGTAGTTTTTGTTGATGGATCAGTATCTCCAATTTTTATTTTGCCCAACTCGGTATTCCATTTGGTGCGGGCTTCTGCTTTTGTGGCTTCAAAATCCCACTCGGCCAATTCGGTATTCATGTTGTTTTTTGCGCCTTCGATACTAACCGGAGAAATTGCCGTTTTTACTAGCAATTCACCGTTCCCTTCAAATTTAATTTCAACGGTGTTAATTCCTTTGTCGTTTTGGCGTATTATTTCCAGTGTTTTAATGGGTTTCGAAAATTCGGTATGGAAATAAATTTTTTGGTCTGCTGCCCATCCTTTTGAATAGCGAAATCCGCTAATGCTGTTGTCGCCTTCCTGCTGAAGATCGGCTTTGGTAAGTGCATCCCAGCCTGTTCCGTAAGCAAGGTCGATAATTAATTTCGAATTGCCCGAAGCGTTAAAATTGTATCGGTGAAAACCTACACGTTCGGTGGCAGTTAGTTCAGCCTGAACATCGTATTTATCAATATTAATGGAGTAATATCCGGGGCTAACCTGTTCGTTGTCGTGCGTGTAAAGGGCTCTCCAAGGATAGGCTTCATTTGATGCTTGTTCGTAATTAAAGTCATCTGAAACGGGCATAAAAAGCAAATCACCAAGATCGCCAATACCTGTTCCACTCAAGTGTGTATGCGCAAATCCGATCAGTACCGAATCGGAATAATGATAGCCCGAGCACCAGTCCCAGGTTTCCTGTGCATTGTTCGGTCCTAGCTGAACGGCACCAAAAGGTACGTTGGCTCCTACAAAAACATGTCCGTGATAATCGCTGCCGATATACGGATCTACATAAGCTGAAAAATCTTCATTTTTTGGTGCCTGCGAGCACGATAAGATGATTAACGCAAAAAATGCGTTTACAATTAAAACAATACGGTTCATTTTGTTGAATTAGGTATGCAATTATAAAATACGGAAAAATATCAGTATAATCCCGATGCCGCAAAATTAATTAAATTTTGAAACGTGGGGGTGAATCTTGTCATATAACGAAATGGTTAGAAGTTAAATTTTTATAGCTCCGGGAAACGATCAGGTTCCACCTCGTGCATCATTTCATATACATTTTTGAAAAGCAACTCTACGTTTGGTTTTGAGAAATACTCGCCGTCAATACCATAGGCGGGGCGGTGTTCCTGTGCCGAAAGTGTTCGCGGTGCGGTGTCTAAATAATCAAACGCTTTTTGTTCCTCGATAACTTTTTGCATCATATAAGCCGTTCCTCCACCCGGCACATCTTCGTCCATAAAAATAACTTTTCCTGTTTTTTTGATGGATTCCAGAATGATATGATTTACATCAAAAGGCATTAATGTTTGCACATCGACCACCTCGATGGAAATACCTTTAAAATCCTGCAACAGTTTGGCTGCTTTCACTGCATGATGTACGTTCCATGCGTAAGTAACAACGGTTACGTCTGTTCCTTCCTGCATAATTTCCGGTACGCCAAGCGGCACTTTGTATTCGCCATGGTTGGCCGGCAATTTTTCCTTTACGTTATAACCTTTTAGCGGCTCAATAACCAGCGCCGGGTCGTTACCTTCAAGCAAGGTATTGTAAAAACCTGCAGCTTGTGTCAGGTTGCGGGGAACACAAAGGTACATGCCACGCATCGATCCCAGTAGCATTTGCATAGGCGATCCGGCATGCCATATTCCCTGTAGCTGGTGACCACGCGTACGCACAATCAACGGTGCAGCCTGCCGGCCTTTGGTGCGGTATTGCAAAGTGGCCAAATCGTCGCTTAACTGCGACTGTGCATAAATCAGGTAGTCGAGGTATTGAATTTCGGCAATCGGGCGGAAGCCACGCATCGCCAAACCAATTCCCTGTCCGATTATTGTTGCTTCACGGATACCGGCATCGTCAACACGAACTTTACCGTATTTTTCCTGCATACCTTTCATCCCCTGGTTTACATCGCCCAGTTTTCCGGTGTCTTCACCAAAAGTTACCAGGTTGGGGTATTTGTTAAACAGGGCATCAAAGTTTTTATTTACCACCACCGATCCGTTTACGTCGGCAGAGTTCTCATCGTATTCTACTGCCACTTCTTTTACATTTAGCGCAGCGTCAGCTCCGGTGCGGTATAATTCTCCATTATAAAAACCGGCGGTACGTTCTTCAAAACGACTGATCCATTCTTTCAGAATGTCGCGTTCATCTTCCAGCTCCGGCATGGTATGAAGTTCGAGTTTTAGTCTTTTGGCGAAACTAAGGTGCGATCTTCGGGTTGGGAAAATTTTATCAGTAACTTTTTCAAAGCGACGTAAACTTTGCAATTCACTTCGTTTATCTATTCTTTTCAGAATTTTGATCAACTCAGTTCGCTCATTCCGGTAACCTTCGGTATAATTGTTCCATGCTTTTTTGCGGGCCTCTTTAGCTCGTTTTTGTGCTGATTTTTCAATCTCATCCAACATAACTTCGTCAGCAATTCCTGATTCGAGCATCCATTTGCGCATTTGGTTAATGCCGTCGTATTCTTTTTCCCACTCCAGGCGTTCTTTTGTTTTGTATCGCTCGTGCGATCCCGAAGTAGAGTGCCCCTGTGGCTGTGTAACTTCGTCGATATGAAATACCACCGGTGTTTGATTTTTCCGGCAATTGTCGATTCCTTCTTTAAATGTTTTTATCAACTCCGGATAACTCCAGCCTTTACATTTATAAATGTCAACACCGTTGCTGCCCTTTTCTTTGGCAAAACCTTTCAGCGCTTCCGAAATGCTCGATTTTGTAGTTTGCAGTTCAATTGGCACGCTAATTCCAAAACCATCATCGTAAACTGCAATGGCAAGCGGAACCTGCAGCACTCCGGCTGCGTTTATCGTTTCAAAGAAAATTCCTTCGCTTGTGCTGGCATCCCCAATACTGCCAAATGCCACTTCGTTGCCGGTAACATTGTTGTTTAGCTGCTTTTTTAATTCGGGTTGTTGCCGAACCATTTTACTGGCTTGTGCCAGCCCCAGCAATCGGGGCATCTGACCTCCTGTTGATGAAATATCGGAAGCTGAATTATACTGATCAGCAAGATCTTTTATTTCTCCCGAACCACTAATATTTCTTGTGCTAAAGTGATTATTGAAATTTCGTCCTCCGGTAGAGGGATTTATTTCATCATCGGTATCGCCGTAAATCATGGCAAAAAACTCTTCCGGTTTCAGCAAACCCAGTGCCAGCATAAAGGTCTGGTCGCGGTAATACCCCGAGCGCCAGTCGCCTTTTTTGAAATTCTTGGCGTAAGCAATCTGGGCAATTTCTTTTCCATCGCCAAAAATACCAAAGTGCGCACGTCCGTTATGTACCTCGCGGCGCCCCATTATACTTAACTCACGACTTAATCGCGCAATGTAGTAATCCTGAAGTGCTTCTTTTGCAGATATTTGGTTCTTTGTTGCCGGTTTTTCCTTTTCTAAATACATAAACGATTCTTGTTAATCAGTCGCAAATAAAACGAATATAAGTCAGAAATGT
>NZ_JBFHGM010000240.1:0-7791 GCF_041583095.1 Draconibacterium sp. | reverse complement strand
TTTCCACATGGTTTGGGACATATGATGGGATTGGATGTACACGACATGGAAGATCTCGGCCAGATTTATGTGGGCTACGATGATGAGATCAGACCGGCCGATCAGTTTGGAACAGCAGCATTGCGTTTGGGAAAACGTCTGAAACCGGGCTTTGTAATTACCAACGAACCGGGCTGCTATTTTATTCCGGCGCTAATTGATAAATGGCAGGCCGAAGGCATAAACAAAGACTTTATAAACTTTGATAAGGTGAATGAATACCGTGATTTTGGCGGAATCCGTCTTGAAGACGATATTCTTGTTACCGAAACAGGTAGCGAAATAATAGGAGAGCGGGTTCCTATTGAACCCGATGATGTTGAAAAGATTGTTCAACAAGGATAAACAAGAGAAAGGCATTCATAGTTGTGGATGCCTTTTTTTTAATATCCGGTGGTAAAAATAATCCATTTCCGACAGAAGCTCATCGCGCACGGCACAACACCTTTCCCGAATTTCTTCTTGCGATTTAGCGCCTTTATACGGGCTTTTAAAGCCCAAATGCAGTTTCCGTTTATAGTTTACTTTCGGAATTGTCAACTCCTCGCTTGTTCCTTCGCCCACCGTTATCAGGTAATCAAAATCCATATCAGCATATTCTGTATAACTGTGAGGCACGCTTTGTTGCAAATTTATGCCGGCTTCGCTCATCACCTCCATGGCAATTGAGCTAACATGATCCACAGGATCTAATCCGGCAGAATAAATTTGTAGATTGTCATCGTTGTAGTTTCGTAGTATGGCTTCGGCCATTTGACTTCGGCAAGAGTTGCGGTTGCTTAAGAATAAAATACTTATCCCATCATTTTAGATTTAAGTTGGTGTCTGTTCAAAAATTGGAATAGTAATTTACTATAATTCTTTCACAATAAAAATGTCTTATGTTTTGATAATTAAACTTTTAACAATGTTTAGAAACATGGTTTCAGAACATATTTTTAACCAATCATATTGAATTAAGTAGTGGATACAGCCCTTATCGATAAATGTAAAGTAAACATGCATTAAACCTGCTAAAAAAGGCTCGTACAGAAGATTTTAGCGCATGAATGGTGCAAAATAACATTCGCTAACCAATTGAAAACCAATTGCTATAAAATTCATAAAATATTATTTTCTCTTATTAATTGAGTATTAATGGGGATTTCCCTATTTTCGTAGGTGAATGATATCATGAAAATCGTTGCAATACGATGTAAAAAATAATGTAAATGGAACCTAAAGATCTAAAAAACTCGGAAGAGTTAAAGCGTACGGAGAATACTGACCTTGAGAATTCTGAAGTTAAACCAACTTCGGAAGAAGCTGCGAAATCGGAAGACCCGAATACTGTTGAGGATGAAAAAAGTGTTGAACCCACCGAGGAAAAAATACCCGAACAACCTGCGGTAGAAGCTGTTGAAGAAACTGCGACAGAAGAGCCTGAAACAGAAGTGGAAAAAGAATCACAAACGGAGTCGGAGACCGAATCAAAATCAGAAGAAGAAAGCACAACAGATTCTGCCGAAGTAGAGGAAGACACTACTGAAGAAAAAGAAGCAGAAGAAGTACAAGTTGAACCGGAAACTGTAGCCACAGAAAAAGAGCAGCCAACAACGGAAAGTACAGCAGAAAAAGCAGAGCCTGTTAAAGAAGAAAAGCCGGAAAAACGAGAGCCGGTCGATTATTCCAATCACTCAAAGGTTGAGCTTGTGAATGCTCTTCGCGACGTACTTGAAGGTGAGAGTGATATCAACGTAAAAGAAGAAATAGACACGATTAAAGCAGCTTTTTATAAGATTCTGAACGAAAGCATAGAAGACGACAAAAAGCAATTTATTGCCGATGGCGGTGCTGAAGAAGAGTTTGAACCCGAAGAAGACCCGTACGAAAAAGACATTAAAGATCTGCTAAAAAAATACCGCCACATTCGTATTGAGCACAACAAGCAGATGGAAGTCGAAAAAGAGGAAAATCTGCAAAAAAAATATGAGGTTATCGAAAAAATTAAAGGATTGATCAATAACGAAGAATCGATCAATAAAACCTTTAACGAATTTCGTGATCTTCAAAGAGAATGGCGTGAGATTGGTTTGGTTCCGCAATCTAAAATGAAAAATCTTTGGGATACTTATCATTTCCATGTTGAGAATTTCTACGATTATATAAAGATTAACCGCGAACTGCGCGATCTGGATCTGAAAAAGAACCTGGAAGCAAAAATCAAACTTTGCGAAAGGGCGGAAGAGCTGCTGGTTGAAGAACCATCAATTCTGAAAGCTTTTAACACCCTTCAGAAATACCATGAACAATGGCGCGAAATTGGCCCGGTGCCTCGCGAGCAAAAAGACGATATTTGGGAACGTTTTAAAGCGGCAACAACCAAAATCAATAAAAAGCATCAAGACTTTTTTGAGAATAAAAAAGTTGAGCAAAAGAAAAATCTGGAAGCCAAAACAGCACTGTGCGAAAAAGCTGAAGAGATTATTCAGGAAGAAATTTCGAACCACAAAGAGTGGGATGAAAGATCAAAACAACTTGTTGAATTACAAAAAGTTTGGCGTACAATTGGTTTCGCGCCACGAAAGGACAACAACAAAATTTACGAGCGTTTCCGTACTGCCTGCGATGCCTTTTTTAATGCCAAACGCGCATTCTATGCCAAAAACAAAGAAGAGCAACAGAATAATCTGCAGTTGAAAACTGATTTGTGTGTTCAGGCAGAGTCGTTGAAAGACAGTGAGGACTGGAAAAAAACAACACAGGACTTTATAAATATCCAGAAAAAATGGAAAGAAATTGGTCCGGTGCCTCGTAAACATTCTGATATTTTGTGGAAACGTTTCCGCGCAGCATGCGACTTTTTCTTCGATAAAAAATCGGAGCACTTCACGGATGTGGATACCGAGCAGGATGATAATCTGAAACTGAAAGAAGACCTGATTAAAGAGGTGGAAAACTTTAAACCGGTTGACAGCGTTGACAAAAATCTGGAATCGCTTAAAAATTTCCAGCGCCGATGGACAGAAATTGGTCACGTCCCGTTTAAAAAGAAAGATGAAATTAAAGTACAGTTCAGAGATGCTATTAACAAATTGTTCGATGAACTAAATTTGGACGATGAAAAACGCAATCTGTTGAAATTCAGAAATAAAATGTCGTCGTTCTCTGAGTCATCGCGTGGGCAAAACAAAATGCGCATGGAACGCGATAAGTACATGAACAAAATGAAACAGCTGGAAAACGACCTGGTATTGCTGGATAATAATGTTGGGTTCTTTGCCAAATCGAAAAATGCAGAATCGCTGATTAAGGATGTGAAAAAGAAAATTGAAGTAACCAAGCAAAAAATTGAGTTGCTGAAAGACAAGATTCGCGTTATCGATGAAATGGATAATGACTAAAGAATAAGATCTTTTCCAATATTTAAAGCCGGTTTTTACCGGCTTTTTTTATTTTCACAGGTTATTTTAAAACTTGCGGGTATAGCTCTGTAAAAATGTGAGGCCTCAAAAATAAAGGTGTACTATGATTCTTAAAATAGCTTAAGATATCCTTACATCTTGATATTTTATTCTATCATAATCTTTTATAACTTTGGTAGTGAGTATAGCCATTATTTGTACAAACAGGTATATGGTACTTAAAACTAACTAAAACTAATAATCTGAGTAATGAAAAGTAAAAGTCATTCATCCCGACGATCGTTTATAAAAAACACGGTTCTCGGCACAGCCCTTGTTTCCTCTACTCCAACAATTTTAGCGAATTCCTACAGTCAGCGGATAATGTTGAACCTACGTGAATTTGAACCGAACCAGTATTCAGCCAACGACCAGGTACAATTGGCACTGATAGGAGCCGGAATTCAGGGAATTTACGATACTTCTTCGGCTCTTCGCGTGCCGGGGGTGAAACTGGTTGCTGCCTGTGATTTGTATACCGGCCGTTTGCAACGCGCAAAAGAATTATGGGGCGACGATATTTATGTAACCCGTGATTACCGTGAAATCCTCAACCGCGAGGATATTGATGCCGTAATTATTGCCACGCCGGATCACTGGCATATAAAAATCAGTACCGAAGCGTTAAACGCCGGAAAAGCCGTTTATTGCGAAAAACCAATGGTGCAAAATTTCGATGAAGGTCAACCGCTGATACAGGCATGGAAACAATCAGGAAAGGTTATGCAAATTGGAAGTCAGGGAATGTCGTCGCTGGGTAACGAGAAAGCCAAACAATTGTATGAAGATGGAGCTATTGGCGAGATTGTAATGCTTGATATGTATAACGACCGTTATTCGGCAGAAGGGGCCTGGCAATATCCAATACCGCCGGACGCAAACCCCGACACGGTGGATTTTGATACATTTTTAGGGCGTGCCCCTAAAGTTCCTTTTGAACTGAAACGTTTTTTTCGTTGGAGAAATTACAGGGATTATGGTACCGGAGTTGCAGGCGATTTGTTTGTTCATGCATTTTCTACCCTGCATTATGTAATTAGTTCAAATGGTCCGGAGCGTGCTCAGGCAACCGGCGGATTACGGTACTGGGATGATGGACGTGACGTTCCTGATGTTTCGATAACACTTTACGATTTTCCGCAAACGAATACACATGCTGCTTTTAATGCTGCTTTCCGCGTGAATTTCATAGCCGGAAGTGGTGGCGGAGGTGGTTTCAGGTTAGTTGGTACTGAAGGCGAAATGGAAATCGGTTCGAATAGTGTAAAACTCAATCGTTCGAAACTGAATATGAAGCCTCAAGGTTATTCCTTAATTGCTTATACGGAAGAGATGCAGAATAAAATTAAGGAAGAGTATGATATGAAATACCTGAACGAAAGAAAGGCGGATTTGAATATTGGCGAAACCGTTTACGAGGCTCCGCACGATTACGAAGGTGCTCATTACGATCATTTCTATAATTTCTTTCAGGGTGTTCGCGGACAAAAGGAAATCGTTGAAGATCCGGTTTACGGGCTGCGTGCTGCCGGAGCTGCTTTGCTTGCCAATGAAAGCTATTACCAGGCAAAACCGGTACTTTGGAATCCGGATACGATGAAATTGAGATAGTAAATTTTAGAAATACGGACTACAAAAAAGTGCATTTCGTGAATGAAATGCACTTTTTTATTGGGGAATTTTGAATGATCATTCTAATTACTTTCCGATACAGAAGGTATATTCCATTTATTTCTAAAGAATTAAAGATATTGGTGTACAGACATGAGTCGAATTATGAGATTAACTATCTCAGAATCAAATACTTGCTTATTTATCCGTTAGTTTCTGCAAGTTAATGCAATTTTTGAGAACTATATATGCGGTTATAAATAAATCGAAATTATTTTTAGAATTTCATTTAAGCTTTTCTTTTTGATGTACGGTATAAGTTTTGTTTTTCTGGAAAATACAATCTTCAATTTTTTTTTAGCCGCCTGGAGATGCTAAAAAGGCTGTTAGTTGATGGAAAATCATTATTATTGTAAACAATCAAATATTTATAATAAAATGAATAAACAAGAATTAGTAGCGGCAATGGCTGATAAGTCAGGTCTAAGCAAAGTTGATAGTGAGAAATTTGTAAAAGCATTTGAAGAAGCAACAAAAGAGGCTTTAGGTAATGGTGAAAGTATTCAGTTAATTGGATTTGGTACTTTTTCAGTTACAGAACGTTCTGCAAGAACCGGTAGAAATCCACAAACCGGGAAAGAAATTCAAATAGCCGCCAAGAAGGTTGTGAAATTTAAAGCTGGAAAGGCTCTTGATGAAACGGTAAATTGATTTGAGAAGACTATAGAAAAGCGGGTTTTTCCCGCTTTTCACTTTTCTAAGGGTGGGGGAGCCTCCTGTGTATCTCTAACATCTGAATGAAATAACACCTCACCGGAATTCATGTCCTTTATTTCGGTGTATGTAGCTTCTAGCTTTGGCAACAAGAATTTCAGGATTTCATCCATGACGAATAGTTTATCCGTAGTTAACATTGAAATCCCATGGTAAAACCGATTGTAGTTGCCTAGTTCTGTAAAGAAATTACTTCCACTACATTTTTCAAATAGAAACTCCAATTTATCAAGTTTCGGCTCGGCGTATACACAGAGTTCCCAAAGATTAAAAGCCGGTAAATAATGAGGAAAGTAGCTTAGCTTTGAATAAATAAAAGTCCTTAATATTCGTAGTACAGCTCGTGCAAACAATTCGCCCAATCCTTCGTAATTCTCACTTTCTGCATTGTCTCTTAAAACAAAGTACTGAGCGGCCAATTTTGTTGAAGAGATATAATAATGGTCAAGGTCAGGATACTCAGGGGTATACGGATTTTCCCAGTGAATGGCAGGATGATTTTTATTGGATTGAAACTTGAGGTTTTCTGGCACCATTACTTTTTTGAAAAAAGCCTGATGATAAAACAGATTTGTCTGAATCCAAATCCGGGTGTGTCCAATGAGCACGACCTCAAGTTTACCTTCAGATTTTGTTTTTACAGATTGCCGGATCTGATTCAAAATCTCCATTCCCAACCCTTTGCCGATTAGTAGAAGAAAATAGGTAGTTGTGTAATGATTTTGAGACTGATAAAATAAATAGATCTCTTCAACCTCGTGAATTTCTAATACTTTAGAAATTATTGAAGACAGCTCTTTATCTTCTGTTGAAGAATCGGGATCGTCAGTGCTCTTCTGTGCCGGGACATCGTATTTTAGTTGTTTTTTAAGCTCCGAAAAACGATTTGAAACCAGTTTGTGAAGTTGTAGTTCTGCTAATACAATACTTTCATATAAACTCTCATTGAGCTGTACTTCATCTCCATTTTCTGCCACTTCTTTTGCTTTTTCGAGTTCAGAAACGAGGTAATATTCCTTCCCGCTTTTTTTAACAAATACTCCTTCAATACGGGGTACAAAATGAGTCAATTGTTTGATTCTTTCATGCAAGTCAATAGAATCAAAAGCATGTCCGATAAAGAGTATTTCAAGGAAACGGATAGTATATTCATAAATGTCCATGTAGGAAAGAAACATTGCGGTAAGCGAACCAAGTCTTTGAAAACGATTGGCTTCGGATAAAAGGATATCCCGGTCATGATAATAGCTTTCACGGTATCTTTTGAATCGCTTTTTAAAAGAACCCCAGTCGGTTTCAGGGCATTCTTTTGCCTTTGGCTCTTGATATATGATGGCTGACCTCCGGCAATAGCATGCCATAAAGGGATTACCTGTACGATATTCAAAATTCATCTTCCCCTGGAAAATGACATGGAATAATGTATTGCTCTCATTCCTGCTGATACGAATCCATTTTCGGGATTCTATCCTTTCAACTTGGCCGGGTTCGGAAGTTATAATTGTAATATGTGCTGGTTCACTTGTTTTGGCCTTGTGCTGGAAAATGTAGTCAATCGGGAATTCGTGAGTTAACTGTAATAGTTTCTCTTTCAAATCTTCATTCTCCGTTTTTGAGGATACAGATTCCGGGAATGTTTTTACACCAGAAGAGCATGGTATAAATTGGAAGTATCTATTTACACTTTCTTTTCCTAACTGGGTGAACGACATGTTGTTCTTTAAATTTGGACACTTCATCTTTATTTCTTTTTAGCTGCATTGGTTAATAATCATTTTGACATCTTATGATATTTAATAGGTCATGCATTGCATTGAGGTTTTCTAGTTGAACGGAATCGATAGGTACTAAATCCGCGTGGAGCATATTAAGCAAATAAGAATTGAACTATATATTGTATTTCAATACAAATATATATCATTTT
>NZ_JBFHGM010000239.1:0-7794 GCF_041583095.1 Draconibacterium sp. | reverse complement strand
CTTTCTGCTCAACTGACGGAAAGAAATACGAAGAAGTTGGAACGGCCAATGTTGTGCTGAAAAATATTCAGGCCGGAATGCTGGCTTGCGATGGAGTGATGCCGGCCCGTATGGCACGTTTCAGAAGATTTATGCAGCAAGACAATCAGCCAAAATCGCCTTTAGTTGTGGCTTTTGATTATTTCAAAATTGAAAACAGTGCATTAAAATAAGCACTTTTTATATACAAATTATGAAGAGAAGAAACCCGATATCAAAACTGTTACAACCGTTTGTTTTAGTAGTTGCCTGTTTTGGTCTTGGGTTTTCTTTTTCTTCTGATTTTAGTGTTGAAAAAGAAACGGACAACATTTCGGTTACAGCCTTTGGCGATGGATTCATAACTGTTTCAGAAAATGGAGATATTAACTGGATATCAGGTGAAGGCAAGATAGTTCAGTCGAAATCCATTCAGGATGTAAAATTCAGCACTGTTGCTTCCAACGAGAGATATGTGGTTTCTGGGGGCAGCGATGGGACAATTTATTGTGTCGACAAGGATAAGGTTTTTAAACCAATTCGCTCGGGGACAGTCAAAAACGTTAATTGCCTGACTTTATACAAAAACAAAGTTTTGGCAGGCTGTAATTCAGGAGAATTACGAATCGGATCTTTGGATCAGAAACTGGAATTTGCCAACGTGGAACTAACGGGAAACATTCTATCCTTATCATCAAATAAAACTTATTGCTTCGGACTTACGAACCATGGCGAAATTTTTTATACCAGCAATGGAACAGAATGGAACGTAATTGATTTTAATGAAACGTACAAAGGGTATTACCAATCGTGCACGTTCAGTAAAATACTGCTTACACAAAATCAAATTGCAGTGGTGGGTGAAAATACTGATAGGGAACCTGTTTTGTATTTCTCATCAAAAGGAAGTGTTTGGATCGAACGCCCGCTGATTTACACCAATGAGGAAGGTTTTAAAGCAAAACTAAATGAAATACCCCGTGATATTTTTTACGACACAATGCACGATCAATATATCTTATTACTGCAGCAGGGAAGACTAATGACCATTCCATCCTGCTCGCATTGTCATCAGCTTTATAAAATCACTGATGCCGAAATTCATGCGATTTCGGGAAATGACAAAAACATAATTCTTGCAGGCGAGAATGATTACATAAAACTAATAAGTACTGAGTTCCTCTGAGTTAGGAACGATGAAAACTGAACGTAAACGATAAATAATTGCCGAATAAATTCCGTAGGAATAATAACTAAACATATACGCAAATCGAAATACCTTTTAAATAAACAATACTCCAATATTAGATTATGAATTTTAGACGATCAACATCCCTCATTTTAATACTGTTTTCGCTGTTTGCACTGGCTTTTATTCCACAAAGCCAAATGGCAAAGAAACCGATCTACCTCAATACGGCTTACTCGTTTAAAGAGCGTGCCATCGACCTTGTTTCGCGGATGACACCCGAAGAAAAACAAAGTCAGTTGGGAAATACCATGCCACCAATTCCGCGGCTTGGTGTAAACCATTACGATGTGTGGGGCGAGGCGCTGCACGGCATTATGGGACGAAACAACAACAGCGGAATGACAGCCACTTCGTTTCCAAACAGTGTGGCCGTGGGTGCAACCTGGGACCCGGAACTCATTAAACGCGAAACAAAAGTAGTTTCGGATGAGGCACGCGGTTTTAACCACGACCTGATTTTTACATTGACCTATTGGTCGCCGGTAATTGAACCGGCCCGCGATCCGCGTTGGGGAAGAACTGCCGAAACTTTTGGCGAAGATCCGTTTTTGGTTTCTGAAATCGGGAAAGGTTTTATTCAGGGTTTAATGGGCGACGACCCCACATACCTGAAAACGGTACCTTGCGGAAAACACTATTTTGCCAACAATACCGAGTTTAACCGACACTCGGGCAGCTCGGATATGGACGACCGCGATATGCGCGAGTTTTATTTACAACCCTACCGCACCTTGATAAGAGATTACGACCTTCCGGCAATTATGACGGCGTACGGCGCTGTTAACGGCGTTCCCATGTCGGCCAGTAAATATTTGGTGGATACAGTTGCCCGAAAAACCTATGGAATGGACGGTTACGTTACCGGCGACTGTGGCGCAATCGACGACATAGTACGCGGCCATCATTTTACGGAAAGTTATGAGGAAGCAGCGGCGCTAGGCCTAAAAGCCGGTGTTGACACAGACTGTGGCGGAGTGTATCAGGCTCATGCCCTGGGTGCTTTGGAAAAAGATATGCTGACGCAAGCCGATATTGATAAAGCGCTGATCAATATTTTTACCATAAGAATGCGTTTGGGCGAGTTCGATCCAACTGAAATTGTTTCGTATGCAGGTATAAAACCGGATATAGTGAATGATCCGGCTCACAACGATCTGGCCATTGAAGTGGCTACAAAAACACCGGTTCTGCTAAAGAACGAAGTGACGGTTCAACCAGCCGAAAAAGCATTGCCGCTTAATACCAAACACATCAAAAAAATTGCGGTACTGGGTCCACAGGCCGATAAAGTGGAGCTGGGAGATTACTCGGGGCCAATTGAACCTCATTTGAGTATTTCGCCGCTTTTGGGAATTCAGAATTATATAAAAGAGCATAACCTCGACATTGAAGTGGTTTCTGCATTAACAGGAAATACGGATAGAAACACCGATTTTCTGACCATGAATGCTTTTTCCACCGTACGTAACGGCGAAGTGGTAGCCGAATTCGATGCTACAAAATACGATGATTCGGCACCCGGATTAATTGTGGCGGCTCGTTTTGGCCGGACCTCAATTCGCGGAGTAAAAGATGGCGACTGGACAGCTTACGACAATGTTGATATTACCGACGTTGATTCCATCCGTTTTAACGTGGCAGCTTCGGGTAACGGTGGTTTGCTCGAAGTGCGTGTTAGCTCGGCTACCGGAAATATTCTGGCAACGCAAAAAATTGAGGCCGTTCAGCAACGTGGTGGATTCCCCGGTTTTGCACGGCCACAAAATGTGTCGGTAAAAATAAATACACTGGGAATTACCGGGCCGCAAACGTTGGTGCTGGTTTACCGCGAAGCCGAAAGCCCTGCAACCGATGCCGCAACACTTGAAATGGCTGCTACTGCCGATGTAGTGCTGGTTTTTGTGGGTACTGATCAAAGTACCGGTCGCGAAGAGTCCGACCGCTTTTCGATTACCTTACCCGGAAATCAGAATAAACTGATTGAAGCGGTCGCTGCTGAAAATCCAAATACCATTGTGGTGATGCAAACCATGGGAATGGTGGAAGTGGAGCCGATTAAAAATAACCCGAATATTCCGGGAATTATCTGGACCGGTTACAACGGACAGGCACAGGGAACCGCCATGGCTCGCATTTTATTTGGCGACGTAAACCCCGGCGGAAAATTAAATGTTACCTGGCACAAATCCTTAAACGACCTGCCCGGTTTTAACGACTACACCCTTCGTGGCGATGGCTCGAACGGAAGAACGTACTGGTATTTCGACAAACCGGTTTCTTACGAATTTGGCTATGGTTTGTCGTACACTACTTTTGAGTACAAACGGTTCAGTATCAGCAAAACAAGGCTAACACCAAATGATAAAGTAACCATAAGTGTTGATGTGAAAAATACAGGCGCGGTTGACGGCGACGAGGTGGTGCAGGTATATGTGAAAACACCCGACAGTCCGGCAGAATTGGAGCGCCCGATAAAACGTCTGAAAGGATTTAAACGTGTAACCATTCCGGCTGGACAAACAAAACGCGTTTTCATTGATATCGATTGTAACGACCTTTGGTTTTGGGATGCCGAAGCCGGTAAAATTACCTTCGACCAGGGAAGTTATATTTTCGAAGTTGGGGCATCTTCAAAAGATATAAAAGCCGAACTCGAGGCAGTTATGAGCGGCGAATACAAACCGGTGTTAACAACTGTTGTTGCCGAAAGTGACAAGATGATACTTCGCCCGGGAAATACAGCTCAAACAAGTGTAACTGCTGCAATGTCGGACGATAGCTTTTATGATATTTCGAAAGCTGAAATTGAATACAAAAGCAACAACCCGGCGGTGGTAAGCGTGGATGAAAACGGCAAAGTAACGGCTACCGGAGTGGGTGTAGCATCGGTATTTGCTTATGTAACCATCGACGGCGTAACGGTATCAAACAGCTATCCTGTAAAAGTTATGCCCGACCTCAATCCAAAATCAATTTTGGTAAACGGCAAATCCATCGAAGGATTCAATAAAGAGGTAAAAGCATACAGCTATCTGTTAGAGGATAAAACCAAGGTACCGGAACTGAAAGCAACTGCTGCCGGAGAAGGAATTACTGTTGATATTCAGCAGGCAAAACAAATTCCCGGAACTGCCGTGGTGAAATTCATCGACAACATCACACTCGAAACCAACACGTACTATTTCAATTTTGATGTGGAAGCAGTTAGCGACGAGTTTAATGGTGCTGTTGGAAGTCAGTGGCAGTGGATTAGGGAAAATGCTGCAACACACAGCCATTCGGCAAACGATGGCAGCCTGACTATTACCAGCGAAATTGGCGATGTTTCAGAAGGTACCAACAATGCCAAAAACATTCTACTGCAAAGCGCCAATAACGACTGGACAGCAGAAACAAAACTGACGGCTTCACGGATGCCTTCTCAACCTGAAAATGCAGGGATTCTGGCTTACCAGGACGATGATAATTTTGTGAAACTCATGTTCCGTGCAGTAGTAAAAACCACACGCCAAAGAGAACCACAACCCGGTACCATCGATTTGATGATGGAAGAAAACGGCATTGCAAAATCGCTGGCTTCTTTCAACCTGAAAAACGAAATCACAGGCAACCAGGCCTTGGTGCTTAAACTCGATAAAAAAGGAAGTATTTATACGGCTTCGTATTCGTTGGATGGCGAGAATTTCGAAATCCTGGGTACAGCAGATCTGGCATTGGAAGACATAAAAACAGGTTTGATGGTAGGCGACGGAATTATTACCGGCTATATGAAAAGTACGTTCTGGTTTGATTCCGACACAACAAAACCGGATTCGCCGTTTGATGTGGCTTTCGATTATTTCCGGATAACAAATAGTGGACTAAAACAATAAAATATAAACTATCAACAAACAAATTATGATGTCTAAAATTCTAAACGTATTCGTTATTCTTTTGATGGCCAGCGGAATTAGCTTCGCACAATCGTCATCAGAAGTTGTGGAGGATTTTAAACCCTCTACAGTAAATCAGCCCGGGAAGGAATACCCCATGGTAAATTCCGAAGGACGGGTTCGTGTGCAACTTTCGGCACCTGAGGCTGAAAAAGTTCAGCTTGATATTAGCGCAGTGAAATACGATTTGGTAAAAGACGAAAACGGTGTGTGGACCGGCGAGTCGGCACCACAGGACGTTGGTTTTCATTACTACCAGTTGTGGGTTGACGGAGCCGCGGTTCCCGATCCAAACAGTCTATATTTTTACGGAGCCAGCCGCTGGGGAAGTGGTATTGAAATTCCTTCCGACGACCAGGATATTTTTGCTTTAAAAGATGTTCCGCATGGCGATTTGCGCGAGGTACACTATTATTCAAAATCGTCGGATAAAGTGCGTCGTGCATACATTTACACGCCTCCCGGCTACGAAAAAGACCAGTCGAAAAGTTATCCGGTACTCTACCTGCAACATGGTATGGGCGAAAACGAAACCGGCTGGGGAAACCAGGGACATGCGGGGCTGATTATGGATAATTTAATTGCCGAAGGAAAAGCGCTTCCGTTTATCATTGTAATGGAAAACAGCAGCGTAAACTTTGAAAGACCACGCGGGCCGCGTCCTGAAAGAGGTGCACAGGCCGATTCAACACAAAGAAGACGTGGTGGACCGATGGGCGGTTTTGATTTTTCTGCCGATTTCAAAAAAGTATTGCTTAACGATCTGATTCCTTATGTGGAAGCTAACTACCGCGTTATTGCCGACCCTGCCCACCGCGCCATGGCCGGATTATCAATGGGAGGTATGCAAACACGTTTGATTACTTTGGCCAATCCCGAAGTGTTTTCGCAGGTTGGAATGTTTAGTGGCGGAAGCATTAGCCCTGAAGATATTGAAAATTCACCTGCTTTTAAGGAGAATGTAAAACTGTTGTTTGTGAGTTACGGAAGCCACGAACTCGATAACCGCAGAATGGGTTTTGGCGGCGATCCGAAAGCCAACACCGAAGCATTAAAAGCAGCCGGTATGAACACCCATTTTTATGTGTCGCCCGGAACTGCACACGAATGGCACTCTTGGCGTCGCAGCCTTTATCAGTTTGCTCAACTGGTATTTAAAAACTAATACTATTTGAAACATCAACTCTAATGTTATGAAACGATATTCTTTTATTTTAACGGTGTTGCTGGCCTTTTCTGCGGTACTTGCCATGGCGCAAACGACAGAACAAACAGTAGTTGAGGATTTTAAACCCTCTTCTGTAAATCAGCCCGGAAAGGAATACCCGATGGTGAATTCCGAAGGACGGGTGCGTGTTCAAATTTCAGCGCCTGAAGCTGAAAAAGTTCAGCTTGATATCAGTGCTGTAAAATACGATTTGGTAAAAGATGAAAACGGAGTGTGGACCGGTGAATCGGCACCACAGGATGAAGGTTTTCATTATTACCAGCTTTGGGTTGACGGAGCTGCGGTTCCCGATCCAAACAGCTTGTATTTTTACGGCGCCAGCCGTTGGGGAAGCGGTATTGAAATTCCGGCACACGACCAGGAGTTTTATGCCTTGAAAAATGTTCCGCATGGCGAGGTACGCGAGCTACAGTATTTCTCGGAAAGCAACAATACCATGCGCAGGTGCTTTGTTTACACGCCTCCGGGTTACGACGAAAATCCTGAAAAACGCTATCCGGTGTTGTATCTGCAACATGGTGGTGGCGAAAACGAAACCGGCTGGTCGAGCCAGGGGCATGCAGGTTTGATAATGGACAACCTGATTGCCGAAGGAAAAACCGTTCCGTTTATCATTGTTATGGACAACGGAACCTGGGCAATGCCAAGGCCACCGCGTAACCGCGAAGGTGGCGAGCGCCCGCGCACATGGCCACCCGAAGGTTGGGCCGATGGTTTTATGAACACCTTGCTGAAAGATATTATTCCGATGATTGATGGAAAATACCGTACCCTGGCTGATGCCGAAAACCGTGCCATGGCCGGTCTTTCGATGGGTGGAATGCAAACACGTGTGATAACACTGGCCAACCCCGATGTGTTTTCGCATGTGGGAATGTTTAGCGGTGGCAGCATCACCATGGACGACATTGAGCAACATCCTGATTTTAAGGAAAAAGTAAAATTGCTTTTCGTTAGCTACGGAAGCCGCGAAATCGAGAATCCGCGCCCCGGACCATGGGGAGATCCAAAGGAAAATACCGAAGCACTTAAAAAAGCCGGTATGAACACCCATTTTTATGTGTCGCCTGAAACTGCCCACGAATGGCAAACATGGCGCCGCAGCCTTTATCAGTTTGCACCTTTATTATTCAAAAATTAAATAGTTAAATATCATGAAAAAATACATTTCAACATTAATAGTGTTCTTTGTTTTCTCACTTACGCTGTGTGTCGCTCAAAGCGAAAAACCGGCTGTAAAAGAAGATTTTAAACCATCAACATTAAACCAACCCGGAAAAGAATACCCAATGGTAAACTCGCAGGGATACGCGCGTTTCCGTATTGAAGCTCCTGAAGCACAAAGTGTGGTGGTGAGCCTTGGT
>NZ_JBFHGM010000238.1:0-7829 GCF_041583095.1 Draconibacterium sp. | reverse complement strand
TTGCAGGTAACAAAGAAAAGAAAACGTTACCAGGAAGCTGTTGTAAAAACGTTTAAGGCGTACAGCGAAGACAGGATCAACGCATTCTGCGAGCATTTTGGCGTATGCGGCGGATGCAAGTGGCAAATTTTGCCTTACGAAAAGCAATTGTTCTACAAACAAAAACAGGTGCAGGATCAACTATCCAGGATTGGAAAAGTAGAACTGCCTGAAATGCTGCCAATTCTTGGCTCTGAAAAGAACACTTTCTACCGAAATAAGATGGAATTCACTTTTTCGAACAAACGCTGGTTGAGTACAGAGGAGGTGGAGAGCCGTGAGGAGATTAAAAACCCGAATGCTCTTGGTTTTCACGTTCCCGGGTTGTTTGATAAAGTAGTGAATATCGATAAATGCTGGTTGCAGGACGATCCGTCGAATCAAATTCGCAACTTTATTTACAATTATGCCCTCAAAGAAAAGCTTTCATTCTTTGATATTCGCGAACAGAAAGGCTTTTTACGAACGCTTATTATCAGAACCACCTCAACCGGAGAGGTAATGGTTATTGTAAGTTTCTTTTACGAAGATGAACCGGCGCGCAAACAGTTGCTGGAAGCTGTGAAGAACGAGTTTCCGGCGATAACTTCGTTGATGTATGTTATTAATACAAAAGGAAACGATACGATAACCGATCAGGAAATAAAAGTGTTTGCAGGGCGCGATTACGTGCTGGAAGATATGGAGGGATTACAATTTAAGATCGGGCCGAAAAGCTTTTATCAAACCAACTCTGAACAAGCCTACGAATTATACAAGGTAACCCGCGACTTTGCCGGACTTACAGGAGCTGAGATCGTTTACGACCTGTACACCGGCACCGGAACAATTGCTAATTTTGTGGCAAAAAAGGCGAAAAAAGTAGTGGGAATTGAATATGTGCCCGAAGCGATTGAGGATGCCAAAATCAATTCGAAACTCAACAATATTGAGAATACCCGGTTTTTTGCCGGCGATATGAAAGATGTTCTTAACGAAACTTTTATTAGCGAGCACGGCACCCCTGAAGTGGTAATTACCGATCCCCCACGGGCAGGTATGCACGCCGATGTTGTTGAAACGATTTTAAAAATGGAGCCGCATAAAATTGTTTATGTTAGTTGCAATCCCGCTACCCAGGCACGCGACCTTGCGATGCTTGATTCGTTGTACCAAATTGAGAAAATTCAGCCCGTTGATATGTTTCCTCATACACATCATGTTGAAAATGTAGTTCTGCTCAGAAAAAGGCTTGATTAATTACATAAAATAGCCTAACTTGGTGTCTCTAAATGCAATTAAAAGTTGCAAAAATAAGGGTCGTATTAAGAAGCCGGATGCTTTCTTAATATTTTGTATGTATAATATTGAACAAGTTTCTGAAAAATCCTAAATTCAAATAATTATGAAAAGAGTATTACTTTTTCTTTTTGCATTTGTACCGATGTTGGCGTTTACTCAACAAGAATGTGTCTATTTTAAAAAAATGGTCAAGCTCGAAACAGAGAAGACCAACCTGAATACAACACAAAGTGATTTTGGTCCCGGTTTCGTGGGCGATGAACTTTGGTATTCGGCTTATACCGACGAAGAGATTGAAAAGTTAAATAGTGGTTCAAAAAAGAAAATCTATTATAACCTTTATTCAACTCCAACGGACGCGACAGGTAATGTAAAACCAGGTAAAAGCGCTATGCTGGCCGAGGCAAGCGAAGGTTACCATGCCGGCCCGGTTTCGTATTGCGAGGCAACCGGAGAGCTTTTTGTAACCTTAAGTAATTTCGAAAATCCGATTGTACGCAATAAAGTTTATCAAAAGGCAGATATCCGGCTAAAAATCATCATCGCCAAAAAGATTGATGGCGAGTGGCAGAAAACGGGTGAGTTGCCATTTAACGATCCAGCTTATTCGGTGGGGCATCCCAGCGTAACCGTTACGGGCGATACCTTGTATTTTGTTTCAGATATTCCTGAAAAGGGGCTCGGTGGAACAGATATTTACAGGGCAATTCGTACAAACGGTACCTGGGGTGAGATGCATAACATGGGCAGCGGTGTGAATACGGATAAGAATGAAATGTTCCCGTTTATTTACAAAGGCAAATTCCTGGTTTTTGCATCAAATGGAAGAGGAGCAAGTGAAGATCTTGATATTTACAATGTTGGACTGTTTGGCGATCAAATGAGCGGAGTTGCAGAGTTAACCGAATTAAACTCTGAAGGAGACGATTTTGGTTTTGTAATTCATCCTGATGGAGAAGTTGGTTACTATTGCTCGAACAAAGAAGGAGGAATGGGGAGCGACGATATTTATAAGGTTCTAATTGAAGGTTTATACCATCTTGAATTGGTGGTTATGGACAGGAAGACAATGGAACCGATGGAAGATGCAAATATTACATTTGACGGCGTTGCCGAGTTGATTGCAGGTACTGTATTTAAGAAAGAATTGGAAGAAGGCAAAAGCTATCCTGTAGCCAGTAATATTGATGGCTATATGAACGATTCGAAAACAATTACTACAGTTGGAAAACCTTTTGGTGTAGTCCGCGATACATTATGGGTTGAGAAAGTTGAAGTTAAACAGAAGTTCGTTATGGAAAATATTTATTACGACTTCGACAAATGGAATATTTTACCGGCATCGGAAGTTGAACTGGATAAGTTAGTTAAAGTAATGAAAGATAATCCTGACTGGAAAGTTGAATTGGGATCGCATACCGACTGTCGTGGTAGTGATGCTTACAACCAAATTCTGAGTCAGAAACGTTCAGATTCAGCAGTTGGTTATATTGTTGGCAAAGGAATTGATTCTGATAGGATTACCGCTAAGGGATATGGTGAAACTCAGTTAGTAAACCAATGTGATGACGGTGTTCCATGTTCAGCAGCAGATCATCGTAAAAACCGTAGAACAGAATTTACGATTCTTGAAATGAATGAAAATTAGTATTAAGTAATATTATATACCAATCATCTGAAAGCTGTTCTTTCTAAAGAGCAGCTTTCTTTTGCTCAGAAGTTTGGACTTGCTGTTTTTTCTTTGAAAGGATAGTGGATTGTTACAACGAAATAAGCTGATTTTTAAACGCGTAAATGACAAGGTTAACAGTATTGAAAGTTTCTGTTTTTTGGAAAAGATTGCTTTTGTGTTTCTCCACCGTTTTTGGGCTTAAATGAATTAATTCGGCAATTTGTTCGTTGTTTAGGCCTTTACAAATCAGATTCAGAATTTCTTTTTCTCGCGAAGTAAATTTATCAAGTAGTTGCTCGCCCGACTTTCGCTCTTTGTCTTTGTATAAATTGCGCGAAATTACTTTAATGATTTCTGCAGAGAAGTAACTTCCGCCATCGGCAACTTTTTTTATGGCCTTTTCAAAATCTTCAATATCCGAGCGTTTTAGCATGTAACCTTCCACGCCGGCCGAAATCATCTGCTCTATATATTCATCGTCGGCAAAAGAAGTAAGTGCAATAACTTTTAGCTCAGGATATTTTTTGAGTGCATGTTTTGTAGCTTCAATGCCGTTCATTTTTGGCATGTTAATGTCCATTAAAACAATGTCGGGTTCTACATCTTCAATAAGTTCCAGAAATTCTTCACCATTGGCAGCTTCGCCTACAACCGTTACAAAATTGAAATTGCTTAACAGCATTATCAAACCATCTCTAAAAATCTTGTGGTCGTCAACGATTATAATGTTTGTGTTCTCCATGTTCGTGAATTATGTCATGAAACTTAGCTTTATTTCTACGCCCTTTCCTTCGCCGGTGTTAATTTCGTATTTACCTCCAAACGACTCAATGCGGTTGATAATATTTCGCAGTCCCATTTTTTCTTCATCTGATGTATAAATAAGCTCGGGATTAAATCCTTTCCCATTGTCGCGATAAATTATAACCACTTTCTTTTTAATTTGTTGAATGTCGATATACAATTTTGAAGCACCGGCGTGTTTAAGTGTGTTGTTGATCAATTCGTTACAAATACGGTAAACGTTTAGTTCCATATTCTGATCTAACTTGATTTCAGAATTTGTTGAATTTACCACGCAGGAAACTTCTCCAATATCGTTTATTTTATCGCAGAGTATTTCAAGCGATTTTATTAAACCGTATTTGTTGAGAATTGATGGATTTAAGTTGTTTATTGTAGCCTCCAGGTTTTCCAATGCAATTCCCGACAGTTCCTTAACCTGAACCAGACTTTTGTTTTCGGAATTATTTGTGCAGTCTTTTTCGATTAATTTTATGAAAAGAGCAATGCTCGAAAGTATTGAACCCAATCCGTCGTGCAGGTCGGCTGCTATTCTTTTTCGCTCTTTATATTCCACCTCAAGCGCTCTGAGTGCCTGTTGTTTTTCAATGGCGTTATACGAATTGATTATTCGGTAGATTAAAAATATACATACTAACAGCAGAAAAAAGGTTAGCAGAACGAGTGTAAATACGCGTTGTCTGAATCCGTTATTTTCGTGCAGGATATAATCATGAATCTTTCTGTCCAATTCCTGGTAAGCAAGCTGAAAATCGCGATATTCAGTTAAGATTGCCACGTTAAAATCTTTCGTTTTATTTTGAAGTGATGCCGTTACTTTATTTTGTAACTGGTTAACTTGCTTACTTACTTCTTCAAGCGAATTTTGAAGTTCCGATTTGCGGTTTCCTTTATATTTTTCAGCAATAAGTGAGTCGAGAGAAGTCGTGTATCTGTTGGAAGTTGTAAAACTATTTAAGATCCTTGTTTTTTTCGAGGAGTCGTTTAACAAAAAGTAATCATCCAGAAAGATTCGGCTGTGTGATATTTCGAGGTCAATGTTTTTTGAAAGTTCCAGTAATGAAAGGTGTTCACGGTCGAGTCGCAAACTTTTTATGGAGGTGTAAATAATCCCGGTACAGGTAATTGTAGTGAAGATAATAATAGCCAGTAAGACCCTTCCGCGAAATAATATTTTTAAACTCATCTAGTAAATTCAATGATTTCTTTTGATAAAGATATTCAATTGTATTTACATATATAAAATAAAATCCCCCGCCGAAAAACAGCGGGGGAATATTATAGTGTCATGCTTTGCGTATTTTTAAGCACTCGGAATGCCTCCCATACCAAATACCATGGCAAGAAGTGCAACCGTTTCGATGATACCCATGGCGGCTATGTACATACCCGATCCCTGTTTGTCATCAACAGCTAAGTTGGCACAAGCTGCAGCACCCACACGTCCCTGCATAATTGCTGAAGCTGCAATGGCAATACCTACAAAAAATGCCCAGATCATCTGGTTGGTATAACTGTCGGGACTAAGGTTTGCCCCAATCATTGAATTCATAAAAATCATACCGTATATTACCTGGCTTAATGGCATACCTACCATTGCCAAAGCCAGCGAAGGAAGTTTTTTCTTATCTCTGATCGATTGTTTCCAAAGCCCTAAAGCTCCCATGCCTGCAATACCGGTTCCAATTGCTGAACCTACACCTGCAATACCCAGAGCAATAGCGTGTCCGCCAAAGCCTGTAACTGTTGTTGCTAAAATTGTTGTTAAAGTCATTTTTATACTATTTTAAAAATTTTATTGTTTGTTGTCCTTCAAATTGAAGGGTTTATATTCATTTCCTGAAAACTCAACTTCGGCGTGCCCGGCGTATTCGAGCATGTTTAAGCGTACACCATGAACCAGTACTGCCATTGCCGCCAGAATCATATTTAATCCGTGTCCTAGAATTAATACCAACACAGCACCAATTCCGGAAGCCACGGTTGTTATACCGTCGCCAATAGCCATTTGGTTAAAACTTGCCGCCATTAACACGGTTGACAGACCAACTGCATAAAGCCGGATGTACGAGATAATGTCGGAAAAACCGTTGATGATGCTAAGTGGTAAATTACCGATAGATGAAAGCATGCCTTTAAAGAAACTTGTTCCCGGTTTTGAGAACAAAGCCACAAGCACTGCGCCACCAATAAACAGCCAAACCATTAAGCCCGGAGCTTCAATGCCAAGTACCATTTGGTTTACAATAAGGTACAAGCCCCAGATAATAGCTATCCAGCCGAATTGCGCAATGGCCCTTACGCTGTTATTGAACTTCCACGCAACCTGCAGGTGACCGACCGTTAGGTGAACAGCACCAATCAGGAACATGATTTTCTGTATAATCAGGTTGTCGCCACCAAAACTGGCCAGTGCTTCAATTTTTAAACTGCGAAGTACGGGAAGTTCGGCAATTGCTTCCGATCCGAAATAGGTTCCGGTTAACACACCCCAAAACATAATCGACACCGAAAGTGTATAGATCAACCCAAACTCGATCTGTTTGGCGAATTTTTTCTTCCGGTGGGCCAAAAAGGTGATCAGCAAGAATACCAAACCATAGCCGGCGTCACCCACGAGAATTCCGGTGAAAAAGGTAAAGAATACCATAAATACCCGGGAAACATCCATCTCCTTGTAGCCCGGAACCAGCCCCATAAAATCCATAACCGGCTGAATGCGTTGTGCCCATTTTGGCGTTCGCACAAGGGTAGGGACCTCTTCCTCTTCTTCCGGTAAAGGATCCTCTATCACATAACCCCAATGACGTTTTTCAGCTGTTTCGATAAATTCGTCAACGTGTTCCAGCGGAATAAAACCTTTCCAGAAACGAACGTGTTTATCCACAGCTAAACCTCCAAACTGCACATTCCGAACATCATAACGACGCAAGCGTTCTTTTAAGCCGTCTACCAATACAGCTTTCTGTTCGCGTAGCTGAAGTAAAAACTCCTTGTTACTTTCCAGGTCCTTAATGGTTGCAGCTAATAATTCTTTTGCGTTTTCCAACTCGTTCTGCGGAAAAGGTAGTGCTTCCATATCCAGCAATCGTTCGCTGGTATCTCTGGTTAATAAAATAACCTGGTTCAGATCTGAGAATTTGCCAACAATCTGGATGTCATCACGATCGGTTACTTTTTTTAAGTCCTTGTCGTCAAGCAGATAGGTTTTTATCCAAATTCCGTTATCGTTGAGTTCTTTAATAGCCTTTAGGGTAATATTTCCCCAATTCTCGAACCACCTTATGTCGCTGGTTAGGTTGAGTTTATTATTTTCCAGTTCCAGCCGGTGGTTTTCAGCATCCAGCACCTTTTCCATCAGAAAAACCGCTCCCCGTTCCAGTTTTGAGTAGTCCGGAATTTCCTCATTTTTTGGGCCGGAATACTGCTCATTATCGTATTGATTCAGAACCTCGATGGCATTTTTGAGCTGTTTTATCCGGGCATCAACACGTTCAATCGATTCGTGTTTTGCCGGTTGCAAAGGCGCAATGTGTAACACTCCAAGCTCTCCCAAAGCGGTAAGTTCGGCATCAATATCATCGGCCGAGTCGGGCATAAACAGCATCAGTTTCTTCATTTCTGCTATCATAAGCTGCCCTCCTTTTGTTTGCTTGTTTTTACCACTTTCGCCGTTGCAATTGTCAGACGTTCGTCGTCCTGCAGCTTCTGACCAATTTTACGGATGGCCAGTTTTGCATTCGGAATACGACGATTCTCGAACAGTTTTACCCGTGCACGTACATCCAGCAGTTCTTCTTCCAAAAGTTCGATTTGTTCTTTCAAACACTCGATTTCGGCCAGCAGTTGCAATTGTACCTGCATCAGTTCAATGGCATCGTCAACCCACAAAGGGGTGTTGTCGTTAAATGGCATTACGTTAAAGTCAACCTTAACGAACTGCTGAACACGAACTCCCGCCACATCAACGGTTTTGGTGATAATTTTATTCACCGAAATATATTCATCGATGTTCACCCACGAGTCGCTCATC
>NZ_JBFHGM010000237.1:0-7896 GCF_041583095.1 Draconibacterium sp. | reverse complement strand
ATAAAACTGGTTGAATTCTTTTACCAGTTCGTAGCAGTAGTTGGCAATAATCGCCGGGCTGTAATTGTCGCCGGCTTCCTCAACTGCTGCAGGGAATAAAGAAATACGTTTCACCAAATCCTTTTCTTTTGATGAAAGCGATTCAACTGCTACATTTTCGTCGATCGTAATATTTTGATCGGCAGCCTTACGCAACACCGATTTAATACGTGCATAGGTATATTGAATAAATGGCCCGGTATTTCCGTTAAAATCGATCGATTCTTCCGGGTTGAACATCATGTTCTTACGTGGATCCACTTTCAAAATAAAATATTTCAGCGCTCCAAGAGCAATCATTTTAAAGGTATTCTCGGCATCGTCTCCGGTTAATGAGTCAAGCTTTCCTAACTCGGCCGACATTTCGCGAGCCACTTCAACCATGTTGTCTACCAAATCATCGGCATCAACAACGGTTCCCTCGCGCGATTTCATTTTTCCCGATGGCAATTCAACCATTCCGTACGAGAAGTGGTACAAATCTTTTCCCCAGCTAAATCCAAGTTTATCAAGCAAAATAGCCAACACCTGGAAATGGTAATTTTGCTCGTTACCCACCACGTAAACCATTTTATCGATCGAATAATCGTTAAAACGCATTTTGGCAGTACCAATGTCCTGAGTCATATAAACAGAGGTGCCATCGCTACGAAGAAGAATTTTCTGATCCAGTCCGTCACCGGTAAGATCGGCCCAAACTGAATTGTCTTCATGCCTTGTAAAAGTTCCTTCTTCAAGGCCTCTCAGCACTTCTTCTTTACCTATAAGGTAAGTGTCCGATTCGTAATAAATTTTATCGAAACCAACTCCCAGCGTTTTATAAGTTACATCAAAACCTGCGTACACCCAGTTGTTCATCATTTTCCAAAGCTCAACTGTTTCCTCATCTTTTGCTTCCCACTTTCTCAACAATTCGCGGGCTGCAATAATTGATGGCGCCTGGTTTTCAGCCTCTTCTTTTGAAACACCTTTTTCAAGCAGTTCCGCAATTTCAGCTTTGTAATGTTTGTCAAATTCAACGTAGTACTTTCCAACCAGGTGGTCGCCTTTCATTCCAGTACTTTCAGGCGTTTCTCCGTTGCCCCACTGTTTCCAGGCATACATCGATTTACAGATGTGGATACCACGGTCGTTTACAATGTTGGTCATTACCACTTTTTTACCGTTGGCCTTCAAAATCTCTGAAATCGAAAATCCCAACAGGTTATTTCTGATGTGCCCAAGGTGAAGTGGTTTATTGGTGTTTGGCGACGAGTATTCAACCATTACCAACTCACTGTCGTCGGTTACGGGTTTTAAGCCATATTCTGAACTGCTAAAGCTGTTTTTAAGAACGTCGAGCCAATAGCTCTGGCTGATCTCCAAATTCAAAAAGCCTTTGATAACATTGAAGTTTTCAACTGTTTCAATATTTTCAACCAAATATTTTCCAAGATCTTCGGCAGTTTGCTCCGGCCCTTTTTTTGAGTATCGTAAAAAAGGAAATACCACAACGGTAATATCACCCTCAAACTCTTTTCGGGTATTCTGAACCTGTACCTGATTTTCCGGTAAATCTGCACCGTACAAAGACTTCATCGCTTCTACGGTTCCTTTCTGAATCAAACTTTCGATACTCATAACTAAGCTTATTTTTTTGAGACCGCAAATATAACACATTACAGCCATAAACGAGAAAAGCCCTGCCAAATGACAGAGCTTTTCGAAAATATTTAATTAAAGCTTACTTGCGAATTTTTGCTACTTCAAATTCAGCTCTACGGTTTTTACGTTTGTTATCTAATGTTGTATTAGGAACAGCCGGTTTAGTTTCACCATAGTTATTAGAACCTACATAAGCGTTGTTCACACCTTTTTGCAATAAGTACTTAACAACAGCCTGAGCACGTCTTTCAGACAATCCCATGTTGTATGATTCAGTACCAATATTATCAGTGTGACCACCAATTACGATATCGTATTCTTTAGCAGCATTTAACTGATCAGCTAATTTATCCAATTCAGCTTTTGCTTCTGGTCTCAGAGTCGCCTTGTCGAAATCGAAGTAGATAGTTGGAATTGAAATTTCACTCCAGTCTGGGCAACCATTGTTGCTTGCAGGACCTACTTCAGAAGGACAATCATCTTCACAGTCAATTACACCGTCGCCATCTGAATCAAGGGGACAACCGTCAGCGTCAACAGGACATCCTTTTGGTGTATCAGGACACTTGTCTTTTGGATCTGGAACTCCGTCTTCGTCAGTATCAGGACAGCCATTGAATTTAGCCAATCCAGGAGTATCAGGACAGTCGTCGTCTTTATCAGCAACTCCGTCACCGTCTTTGTCAGGACAGCCATTTAAAGATGCCGGGCCAGCTTCAGTAGGACAGTCATCTTTGTAATCTGGAACGCCGTCGCCATCAGTATCGATAGGACAACCTTTTTCATCAACTTGTACTCCCGGAGGTGTACCAGGACATTCGTCTTTACGATCACTTACTCCGTCACCGTCTTCATCTTTAGCTTTACCCATTGCGAATTCAAGTACACTGGTAACCTGAAAATGTTCGTCAGTCCATCCGTAAGCATTGTTTGGATCATCTGAATGGTATCCTTTAATACTATTCAAATAAGAACCTGACACGAAAAGTGAAGTTTTTTCACCAACAGGGAATTTCAATCCTACACCATAGTCGAAAGTAAAATCACTTTCATCGTTATCCCACATATAACCAGGACCACCAAAAAGGTATGGCTGAATTGCCATATCGTCATTATAAAGTTTCAAACGCAGGTTCAACAATGATGCAACTACATCAGTTCCGGCATCGTTGAACGACCACCTGTTGTCAAGCATTAAATCGAACCGTGGAGACAGGTAACGACTAACATAAAAATCAGCTAAAATCCCGGTAGCTTCGATTTCAATGTTGTATTCAAACCCGGGGCCAACTCCAATGGCCCATTTGTTGTCTGCATTTTGTGCGATGGTGTAACCAAGGGACAAAACCAATGCAAATAAGAAAAGAGTAATTTTTTTCATAGTTTTGAAATTATTTTTTTTGTTGTTTGTTGAATTCTACGGGCAATTTAGAAATTAATTCGCAGGTATCAAAAAAAGTTAGCTGTCTTAATTTCATGCTTAAGAATATTTTTTTCACAAATTTAAATATTTAAGTTCAATTAATTCAAAATATTAAACATTTTGTTCTCAATAATCGATATCGAAACGACCGGCCAAAGTTATAAAAACGGCAAAATTACCGAAATTGCTATTTATCAACACAACGGACAAGAGGTTACCGACTCTTTTTCGACCCTTATTAACCCGGAAATGGACATCCCGTTTTTTATTACGGAGTTAACCGGAATAAGTAATGAAATGGTAACAACTGCTCCAAAATTTTACCAGGTGGCAAAAAAAATTATTGAGATGACAATGGGGAGAACTTTTGTTGCCCACAATGCCAGTTTCGATTATAAGTTTATAAAAGAAGAATATGCACGCCTGGGATACAATTATCACCGTAAGACAATGTGTACGGTAAAACTTTCGCGAAAACTGCTCCCCGGACATCCGTCCTATTCACTGGGGAAGCTTTGTGCCGATTTAGGTATTGAAATTAATGGCAGGCACCGCGCTGCCGGCGATGCACTGGCCACTGCAAAACTTTTTGATATTCTTCTGGATCGAAACGACTCGCTGGGCAGCCCCAAAGCCGTTAACAATTATAAATTGTTTTAATCCGCTTTTTCTTCTGTTGTTTCGTCCTCTTCAGTTTCTGAAAAGTCAAGCATGTCTTTTTCCTGCAAAGCATTGTACCACTGAAGTACTTTTTTAATGTCGGAAACGTATACCCGATCCTGATCGTAATCAGGCAGTACTTTCTCAAAATAAGTCTTCAACTCATTTCCCGACGATTTATGCGAAATGGCTGCTCCACCATCCTCGGCATCAGAAATGGCTTTAAAAACATCCTTTAACGGCACATCACTTTCGTGAGTGTAAATGGCTATATCTTCCAAAGCCGATACCTTTGCGGTTGAATAAACCGGCATACGCTTTTGCGTGTCTAACGATTCAACAATAATGCTGTTTTTACTTTCGGCAACCATTTTAAACAGTCCCGAGTGTCCTGAAATTGCTAATATACCTTTTAACATGACTATCTAATTTTCGGCGAAGATACAATTTTTGTAGATTTCAAAAAGTAAGTACATGAAGTAAAAAGCCGGAAGCTTGCCTGTTTTGGCTAGCTCCCGGCTCAAAATATTAATTTTTAAGATCTTAAATCAAGCGTTAAAAACAATTTAATTAAATCTGATTTTGTATATAACTCCGGTTTTAAACCAACGCCCGGGCTGTATTACGTTACCAATATCGTTGTATTGTTTATCGAAAATGTTGTTTACCGAAGCAAAAACTGAGAACTGCTTTCTCCGGTAGCTTAACTTGCCGTCGAAAACCCAGAAAGGATCGTACGCCACTTCCCCAACCGGCATTTTATTTTCGAACCGGGTGTAGCTACCTTCCCTGTCCTGGAAAACAAAATGCAAATCGAGCTGCAGCCCTTTCACCAGTTGCTCGCTAAGCGAACCAACCAGTTTATGTTTCAGGTTATCCAAAGCATAATTCGATACCAAATCGGCATTTCCCTTTTCTACATTATTATATAGGTAACTGATTTGAATATTTGGATAGTGGTTTCCATACTCATTTCGTAACAGCAACTGCGCCTGAACCTCAGTTCCCAGGTTATTTATCTCGGTCAGGTTTTGCGGTTGCCAGATCTCCGAAGTAGGATCTTCCTTTACCCAATCGATAATATCTTTTCCATGGCGGTAAAAAATAACAGCATGGCCGCGTATCAGTTTCGATCGAAGTTTTAAACCACCTTCCAAGGTGGCCGACTTTTCAGGTTTTAAATCGGGGTTACCAATGTTCGATGGCCCATCGTAATACAAATCGGTAAAAGTTGGCATGCGCAACGACGTGTTGTAACTCGAGTACAGTTTTACCGCATCCGATACATTATAACTTACATCAATTCCCGGAAAAACATTTAATCCCAAATCACTTCCCGAAATGTAGTTTGCCATCAGCCCGGCTGTAAACGTCCACTTATTTATATAGTATGCATGTTCCAAAAACCCGGAAACCGTATTGCGGTCATCCGATTTGGTAAACAGTGCATCTTCACCGGGCACGTCTTTTGGTTCGTCCATATCCAAACCAAGCGTATTACTATAGATCTGTTCGCGGCGGAATTCAATACCGAACGCCGTTTTCCCGGCGGCCCATTTTACCCACGAGTTAAGGTTGGCACCGTAAACATTAGTCAGATGATAATTATGTCCGCTGTACCAGCCCGGCAGTGTGTCGTTTTGCCAAACCTTGTAACCATCGTTGGTTAAGCCATATTTATCGGTTCGGTACAATTCAAACCGATCGTGATGCCGCCTGTAATAAACAACCGGAGTGAGATGCAATGGCCCGTTACCTTCCCATTTCAGCGAAGTGAACAATGTTTTTGTGGCTTCGTACTGGTTCGGATACTTTGGCGTGTAAAAGCTGTTTGCACCAAATCCCTTTTCTGAAAGGCCCAACTGAAACCTTAACGTACCCTTTTCGGTATTCAACTGATTGGAGTAAAACCCGTTCCGCTCATTAAAATCGGTGTTGTTGGTGTACCCGTCCGATCGTTTTCCGTTAAAAGCGAGCATGTGTTGCATTTTGCCGGTTGAAAACGATCCCGAAAGATTTCCATCGAAATACCCGAAGCTACCACCCGAAACGGCAGCAGAAATTTCAGAATTTGCCGTCTGACGTGTTACAATATTAATAGCCCCCGAAAAAGCGTTGGGTCCGTAAACACGCGCAGCCGGTCCTTCAAGAATCTCGATTCTTTCGATTTGGGCTAAACTAACTGGTAGATTTAAATTGTGATGGCCGGTTTGCGGGTCGGTGATGTTGATACCGTTCAGCAGGATTAAGGTTTGGTCGAAAGTACCACCGCGAACACTAACGTCAGCCTGTACTCCTTCAGTTCCCCGTTGCCGTACGTCGATAGCTGCAACATACTCTAACAGGTCCTGAACACTCTGAGCCGGCGCCGCCTCAATTTCATTTCTCTCAATCACGGAAATTATCCGTGCAACCTGCGAATACAATGCAGGTGTTCGTTGTGCACTAACCTCGATCTCATCAAGGTCGTATTCCATTTTAACTTCAGAAGTGTCCTGAACAGTAGCCATTGTAATTACCGGTGTTGACAGGAAATACACCACCGATAATACTGAAATGACAACTTGTTTCCTTACGGTCAGAAAAGAAGAATAGTTCTTCCTCCCCCACTTTCTGAAAGTTAAAACAGATTGCGCATCATGATTAAACTTTAAATTTTTCATTATAATACTAATTGAACTTTAACAGACAGGATACATTAAACGCTTGATTTTTTTTATTATCGACTTATCCTGTCTCAAATTCGAAGGACAAATATACGCTTTACAATCAGATATCGACAAGCTCTATCACGGGCGGCTCCTATGAAAACACAGACTTAACAATGGGTTTCGTAACCTTTAACCAATCAACGCGTTACCACAATAGAGAATCTTTATCCTGCATAGATAGAATCAACTGATTTATGTTAGCTTTTATTTGCAAAAAGGGACTCGTTTGACTTAAATTTGTTTAGACAAATTAAAAATAAGACGCCATGACTCAGATTCAATTTAATAACGCTTTACTCGGATTGAGTGACAAGTTGCATTACTATGCACTAAGTTTAACTGCTGACTCGGAAAGAGCTGACGATCTGTTACAAGAGACTTTCCTTAAGGCATTAACTTATCGTGACAAGTTTACACAGAACACGAATTTTAAAGCATGGATTTACACCATTATGAAGAACACCTTCATTAATGATTACCGTAGAAACGTGAAAACAAAGAACACCTTCGATGGTTCAAACAACGATTTCCATCTGATGTTCTCGAAAGACAAAGTTTATCCAGCGCCGGATTCGTTCTACAGTTCAAAAGAAATTAACAAGAGCATTAATGCTTTAGAAGATGAATATCGCGTTCCTTTCCGCATGTTTTTAGAAGGATACAAATACAAAGAAATTGCTGAGCAACTTGATTTACCATTAGGTACTGTTAAAAGCCGTATTTTCTTTACCCGCAAAAAACTGGAAAAAGCTTTGAACGAATATTCAGAAAATTAATAATAGAGATAACGTGTATTGGTTTTTAAAAGGTCTTCAATTTTGAAGGCCTTTTTTTATCATAAGAGATTATCTCGAGTTATGATGTTTATAATAATTTTGATTTTTTTTTTGACTAAGACTTTTGGATTTTACTACGACCTCTGTAACTTCTTCCTGCCGGAGGCCTTCATCTTTGCCTTGAAGCAAAGACGAAGCAGAAAATTCAAGACTGCTATTGAACTTTACCCTACGTTTTCATAAAGCCTAAATTCGGGCGGGTGATCTCCTCGCCAACTCGGAGCTTCCCGCTCTCATTAAGGTTTCATTTCAACTTCGGGCAAATTCCAATAGAGGTCATTCCATTGCTGAGATACCAATAAACTCGTAAAGTTGCTACGAAGCTTCGGCCTCGTCCGGTGAGCCGGAAAACAAGCAGTGACGACGTTAATAAATTACTGATGTTTGAGGAGGTACGATTGCCTGTCCCGATCGTAGCATCGGGAAGTTTCAGGAATTTTAGCCGACATTGCGTAACTTTTCCGAGCGAAGTGGGCGCAGCCTTGGTTCGGAAATGCCTTCCTCATGTTTGCTTATTGTCTCAAGACAAAAAGTAAAATCGGCCCGATAGGGCAAAAAAACAATTTCATTTGCTTACTGGTTT
>NZ_JBFHGM010000236.1:0-7905 GCF_041583095.1 Draconibacterium sp. | reverse complement strand
GGTAGCACAAACCGATCCTGAATCGTGGATGGGACCGCGCCCCATGATATGGGCGGCCGAATTGCATCAATACAACGGCAAGTACTATTATTTTGCCACTTTCATGAACCGCAAAGTGATTATCGACACAGTAAAAGGAAATGAAATTGAACGACGCGCCAGTCATGTTTTGGTTAGCGACAAACCCGACGGGCCTTATGTTCCGATGAAAGACTCCATATACCTGCCGGCAGATAAACCCACTTTAGACGGAACCTTCTGGGAGGATAAAGACGGAAAACCTTACATGGTTTATTGCTACGAGTGGCTGCAAAACTGGAACGGCACCATTGAAAAGATAGAACTGAAACCGGATCTCTCGGGAACGATTGGTGAAGGAAAGGTTTTATTTCGTGCACACGATTCGCCATGGAGCCGCGAGAAAGATGAGCAGGGAAACATCACCCCGAATAAAGTTACCGACGGACCGTGGTTATTCGAAACCCAAACCGGTAAACTGGGCATGTTATGGACCAGCTGGGTTTTTAGCGATTATGTTCAGGGTGTTGCCTACTCCGAAAGTGGCACTTTGGATGGCCCGTGGATACAGGAGAAATAACCTTTTACGCCTCCTAATTTTGGGCATGGTATGCTGTTCCGTACTTTCAAGGGTAAGTTACTCCTGTCGGCCCACAGTCATAAAGATGTAAACGGGCGTTATGTTCGAATACCTCATTTGTTCGAGGTGGACGATTCGGGCGATAAACTCGTAATTGTTGGGCCCTATAAGCCTTAGAACCTTGAAATATTTAATGTCAATCAGAAAAAAATCCTGAATTTACCCTTAAACTAAAGTTTAAAAGGCAAAAACTTGCCGGCCAGGGCTTAAACTAACGTTTAAAGCCCAAAAGGAACACCCGACGAGGTTTAAACAAACGTTTAAGCCCCAAAAGGAACGCCCGACGCCGTTTAAACTAACGTTTAAGCCTCAAAAGGAAGACCGGAAGCGTTTAAACAAACTTTTAAGCCTTCACCGGAGCTCCGCCGGCGTTTAAACAAAAGTTTAAGCCTCAAAATTGTTTTTTGCTTTAAACTTTTGTTTAACCCTCCGGATAGCTTTTTCCAGTTTCGGTATAAAACTCTTTATTTCAGATTGTTTTATATTCGCTTATCACTTTTCAAGAAAGCCGATAAACTTTTCCATGGTATTGATCTCCGCTTCACGGCCGCAAGCCGACGATACCCAGGTTGTTAATTGTTTGCCCGGTTTGCTGACGAGAAGAAACTGCGTGCCATCGTCTTCAGTTTTTACAAAATCAGCCGGATCATACATTATAGCTGCGCCTAACTCAACCAGTTCGGCAGCTACATCTTCCGGATGTAAACCCCAGGTGGCAATCAATCCATCCTTTTTGTAAATCTCCTGTCCTTTGTGATAATTCACCCCGGTAACAAATTGTACGGGTTCGTCGGTTAAGGCAAAGGCTTCCACTTTGGCATTTCGTTCGCCCGAATACGCCGTAACGCGCACCAACACATCAATTTTTCGCCCCTTGTAAGGCACATCTTCCGATAACATTTCCATGTAAGAGCAGGTAGGTTCTTTTACAACACGTGCCGTACGATTCGAAACAGGGTTCAGTCTCACAACCTTTTCTTCATCCCACAAACGAACACCACCTAATCCAAGGGTTTCTCCGACTTTGTAATAATCCGCTCCCCAGCCCTCTTTTTGGTCTTCTGCGGATGGATACCACTCTTTTTCCTTCAATTCCAGCTGTGGTTTGGCTTTCGAATAAACATCAATAGCCACTTTATCGCTAAAATAAATGCGCAGGGCCATCCACTCGTTCTCTACAGCCGGACCATGATGCCCGATTGTATTGTACAGATCGCCCGATTCGGCGCTAATTTCGCTCTGTTGCAAACTGTCCGAGCGCATAAATAAACTTACATCGGTTTTATTTTGTGCCTGAGCCGTTGCAATCAGAACAACAGCAAATAACAGCAGTACTAATCTTCTCATCTTCATTTTCGGTTTTGTTTGACTTTATTTATTTAATTCAATGGCAGCCACAATCAAAGGTGCAACACCTTTTTGGTCGTTATCCACTTTTTTTTCTGTAACGTAGTAGTTATAATCGGCTTCACGATACGGATTTCCTCCCAAACCACAAGAGCCACAAGTATTGGTTAAAGTTACAAATCCATTCTCTTCTTCCGAAACCAGGTTTTCAACTAAACTGTCGAAAGCTTTATCCGCGATGTCAAAATAATCCTGCTGCAGCCAGTTGTTTTTAGCTCCTTTGGCAAAGGCGTAGATAAACATTGCCGATCCCGATGCTTCCAGGTAGTTTCGGTCTTCGCCTCCCCTGTCCATCACCTGGTACCACAGTCCGGTTTCCGCATCCTGAACCTTCAGAATAGCTGCACTCAAATCATTCAGAATAGTGATCAGTGTTTCCCTGTCTTTATGATCTTCAGGCAGATTTTCCAGCACATCAACCAAAGCCATCATGTACCAGCCGGTTGCACGGCTCCAGAAGTGTTTCGACTGGCCGGTTTCTTTGTTGCACCAGCGTTGCTCGCGACTTTCGTCCCAGGCATGGTAAACCAGCCCCGTTTTTTCATCGAGGGTATGTTTATACACTTCCTGCAACTGAAAAGTAACCTCATCAAACCATTGCGGCTGATCGAATTCTTTGGCATAACGCGACAAAAACGGAGAGGCCATGTACAAACCATCCAACCACATCTGATAGGGGTATATTTTTTTATGCCAAAAACCGCCCGAATTTGTGCGCGGATGACTTTTCATTTGTGCTACCAGTGTTTCTGCCCCCAGGCGGTATTTCTCGTCGCCATAATCCTGGTACAACGTAATTATGCTGTTACCGGGCCGCACACGGTCGATGTTATAATCCGAAATCTTGTAATCGTCGATGCTGCCATCCTCGTTCACGAAAAAATCAATATAATCTTTAAGGTATGCGCCATATTTCGGATCAATATCCTTAAGCTTATATATGGCATCGCCCAAAAAGGCAAAATCGTACTCGAATTTAGGATTATCGCGTTTATAATAAATCAGACTGTCGGCCTCATGCAATACGGTTTCGGCAAATTTTACCGACCACAAAGGTTCGGTTGTTTTTGCTGAATTTTGTTTGGTATTTTTTGAATTGCATCCGATCAGGGCAACAATCAGGAAGATAATTGAAAATGCTCTCATTGGTTTAATTTTGTTTTATAACAAAACTAATCTAACCGCAAGATTTTCAAAAGTAAAAATGTATTATATCGCGGGAAGCTATTCACAAATATCGTAAAATCGTGCTTAATAGGCACTATTTATAAGTTTAAATACCGTTATCGGAAAAAATACAACAATAGCAATAAAAAATTCTTTTGGGTTAAAAAGGATCTTCGGAAATTCCGAAGATCCTTTATTGAAACTGCGATTGTTTTATTTGTATGTATATACTCTTTCGTCGTTTATCACTCCGCTCCAGTTCAATCCATAGGCAAAATCATAAACATTGCCCATTTCATCGGTATAACTGTCCATGTCGCGCTGCACGTCTTCAAACTGCTCTTCTACCGTTTTCATGTTGGCAGGTAACTGGAAAGGCAGCAAACCAGAAGGTTCTGCATTACCTGTAACCAAATCCATGATCGCCTGATCCTGCACACCACAGTGAATTAAAATAGCTTCGGCACTCTTTTCAAACTCGGCCGGAATAAACGGATTGGCCACATTTACCACCACAATTACAGGTTTATCCCCCATTTTTGCTTTCATCTCGTTCACCACTTTCATGTCGTATACATTAGCTGCCTCGGTTGATTTACCTTTGTAACTTCTGTTGGTAAAGTCTTCGAACGGGCTGCCGCCTGCAATGCTTTCCTCGCGGGCATATTCAGCGGTATATGGTCCGTACTGAAGTGAAATTGGAACATATCCGTTACCGCCTTTTTCCTTATCTTCAAGCGAGTATCCGGTTCCGCCCTGCGGACTTGAAATCAAACAAATTGCCACGTCTGCCTTCTCAGGAGCATCAACAACCTCGAAATAGCTGGCAACCATATCCATGTTTGCAGCGTCGCTCCATTTTTCTTCGCTACGCATACCAAACCAGTTGGTTCCGGCAGGTGTATATTTTTGTGGAATATATACTTTCAACTTTTTCTCAAGCGGCAAAACGCCATCCTTGTTTTTCAGCATCACCACTGATTTTAGCTGCGCTTCGTAACCGGCTTTCATGTATTCCGGGTTACCTACAATTTCTTCCGATTCTGCTACTACCAGGTAAGGATTTTCAAAGAGCCCCGGACGGAAAATATTTTTGAGCAAACGAACGGCCGATTGCTCAAAACGATTGCGCATATACTCTTCGCCATGTTCCTTCACCCCCATTTCATAAGCTTCCAACACAGGACCTTTTTCATTGTTTCCACCAAACTGGTCGGCACCGGCCTCAATTACTTTGTAGTGACGTTCGGCAACTGAAAGATTTTCTACACCCCAGCATTTTCCCCTGAATTCGTGCACATTTGCAGCATCTGCAGTAATCATCCAATCGGTACAAACCACGCCATCGTAACCATATTCACCTCTTAACAAATCAGTAATGATGTATTTGTTATAGGCATTTCCTACGTTTTCGCCATTCTTCTGGTCGATATTGTACGAGATGGTATAATAAGGCATAACCGCTGTGGCTTTTCCGGTTGGGCCATCCAGTTTAAAAGCACCTTCGGTAAACGGTTTTAGCTGATCGGACAGGTTGTTGCCCGGGTAAACAGCATATGCGCCATAACCAAAGTGTGCGTCGCGGCCACCTTCTTCAGGGCCACCGCTTGGCCAGTGTTTTACCATGGCATTTACACTTTCAAATCCCCAACCGCCGGCAATTTCTTTTGCCGCTGATGATGTTTGAAATCCATCGACATAAGCACGCGTGAGGTCGGCTGCCAAACCGGGATCTTCGCCCATTGTTCCGCTAAAACGGCTCCAACGCGGTTCGGTCGATAAATCGATTTGTGGAGAAAGCGCAGTTGCAATTCCCAAAGCACGGTATTCAATTGAGGCTATTTCGCCAAATTTTTTCATTACAGCTGGATCGAAAGTGGCTGCCAAACCCAATGTTGTAGGCCACATCGAAATATCGCCACCGGCACCCGCATTGTATTCGGTTTCCGCTCTGGTTCCGTGGCGGGGATCGGTACTGGTGTTTCCGGGAATTCCCAAACCAAGGCCTTCAACCAAAGCCTGCATGTTGTTGTTCCATTGCGCTGCAACGCCCGGACTTTCAACGGTTGTAATTAACACATGACGCAAATTATCCTCGGTAAGAAACTTGATTTGCTGATCGGTGAGATCGCTACTTGCTGCGCCACTTTCATCAAGAGATTTTCCGTTGTAGGTTCCGGCACCAAAACCACCACCTCCGGCAGGTATCGACTGGTGTCCGCTGTATAACATTAAACCGGCAATTTGTTCCACCGACATTTTTGAAGCCAGATCTTTGGCTCGTTCGTCAACCGGTTTGCGCCAGTCTTCGTACACATCCAGCTCGCCGTTTCTATTTAAATCCTTGAAAGCATAACCTCCATCAGTAAGAAGTGTTACTCCCGATTTTGGGGAATACCCCAAAGTTGCTCCACCTTCGTTATGAACGAGATTAAAATCTCCCATTTCTTCTTCGGTCCATTTTGGACCACAGCCAATAATCAGTGCCGCAAACAGAAATGCGACAGATAAAATTTCCAGTTTTTTCATATTGAGTTTAATTAGTTGCACATCGTTTTATTCAGAATAAAAATCATCAAGAAATTGAAGTAGTTCAATGCTTGGCAAATCGCCACACGCTGATGTGGTGTTAAAACGCATCGCTTTTAGATTGTCGGGAGTTGCTGCTTCCCACTCCGGTAATCCTTCCGCATTTGGATCTCCTGATGTGGCAAAATTCACCCAGTAGTCCGACATCAGATCGGCCAGTTTATAATCCGCCTCAGTCCATGGGCGCGGGCTCATTTTCAGGTTATTGTAGGCATACGGAACTTCTCCGGTATGGAAAGCCCCAAAGTCGCTCATTCCATCGGCATAAGGAACATCACGCTCAAAACGGTACATAAAAACCTTTGATGTTGCCTTTTCGTTCTGTAGCAACATCCATTTGTACGACTGAATACCAAAAGTTTGCAAGGCACCAAGATCATTCTGAATGGCAAAAGCTTCTTCATCTGTTTTTAATGGAAATTTCGCTAAAAACTCATCGGCCTTATCGCCGAATAGTTGTTTTACACGCTCTTTGAACTGATCGGCAGGAACAGGTGTCCCTCCAAATCCTTCATCTTCGTTCCAGCCAATAATTACCGGAATAACGTTTTGTTCTCCGTTGGCAAATATTTCACTAACCGGTTTGGGAAGAAAATAACCGTCAACAATCGGATTTCGTAGTCCGGGACCACCTAAAATCTCTTCGGCACTTTTGGCACGCAATTCTTCAACAGACGATGCGCCTAATGACTCGGCAAATTTTACACCGGCTTCCTCAGCAGATTTCAGGCTGCCTCCACGTGCCAAGGCATTGGTTGAAAGCACCGCACCACCACTCTCGGCAATGGCACGGTGAATCAATCCTTTTGTTAGCGGACTAGCCACTAAATAATTAACACTAAACGCACCGGCCGACTGTCCGGCAATGGTAATATTGTTGGGATCGCCGCCAAAAGCAGCAATATTTTTGTTCACCCATTTCAGGGCTTCAACCTGGTCGAGCAAACCATAATTTCCTGAAGCGTTGTACGGCGATTCAGCAGTTAGTTCAGGATGTGCCAAAAATCCTAATGTTCCTACACGATAGTTTATCGTTATAAAAACAAGGCCTTTCTTTGCCATTTCTACGCCATCGTAAATCGGCACAGCGCTTCCGCCACTTGAAAAACCACCACCGTAAATGTAAACCAGCACCGGATGTTTTTCAGTTGCATCTTTGGCCGGAGTCCAAACATTCAGGTACAAACAATCTTCGCTTAAGGGCTCTTTCGGAGCGATAAACTCCTGAGTCCACATACTAAACGGCATTGGTGTTGCCTGCATCGGGCTGGCTGAAAATTCAGTGCATTCCTTCACGCCTTCCCAGGGTTCAACGGGTTGCGGTGCTTTCCAGCGCAAATCGCCAACAGGCGGAGCAGCAAACGGAATTCCCTTAAAAGTGGTAATTCCGGTACTTTCATCAAAAGAACCGCTTACCGTTCCATCGGCAAGGATTACACTGTCATTTATTTGTTTGGGCGGCGGAGTAGAACATGCCCCAAATGCCAGAGCTATACCCAAAAACAGAATTACGCGAATGTTTTTCATAAGTACCGGTTTACAATTTGTTTAGTCTTTAAATGGTTGTTTATGCACAGGTTAGGAAAAGGGAACTCCCCCCCTGAACTATATCAGGGAGAGAGTATTTAACTAAGTCCCACTACCTATGCATTTTTTCAAAGTCGCGTTCAGGCACCATTGCTTTTGATACCTTCTGAACTGTAATATCGTTGGCAACAGAGAATGTTGCTTTTTCTTTAATGTCTTTTGAAGAAGCTCCGACTTTTACGGTATAATCGCCGGCTTCTGTAATCCAGCTTGTACTTGCTTCATCAAACGAAGCCAAAAGTGCGGCGTCAATATCAAACGAAAGTGTTGCCGATTTACCCGGTTTTAACAAAGCTGTTTTACCAAAGGCTACCAACTCTTCTTCAGGTTTTTCAAGCGATTTACCCGGCGCACTTGCGTATACCTGAACCACTTCTTTACCCGCAACATCACCGGTATTTTTCACATCGATGGAAACCGTAATTTTTCCATTAAAATTTTTGTCGCTCAGTTTCAGGTTGCTGTATTCAAATGTTGTGTATGATTTTCCGTATCCG
>NZ_JBFHGM010000235.1:0-7939 GCF_041583095.1 Draconibacterium sp. | reverse complement strand
TTTTCTTAATGAAATAATTTACTTTATAGTAGTACTGTTTGTATATGTACTGCAAAATTAAATTATCGTGCCTTAAGATTCCTTTCAGGATTTGCGCATCCGTATAATTTATCATCTTCTAATATATTATTCGATTATTGGTCAAAAGGTAACCCTCTATTTAAAATTATTCTATACACAACTTAATAACTGCATTGTTGGCAAACATGTAATTTCGCTTATTAACAAGCCGTTACAAGATTGGATAAAGATAAAAATTTAATTAAAAAAAGAAGTAAACTTTTGGATTTAATGTTCTGGGTGGACTCTAAAAACAAAAAGGACGGGTTCAACAACCCATCCTTTTCTCATTAAACTAACTAACCTAACTAAACCTAAACTTATGAAAATAAACGTACCGCAAATATAAGGGCATATTGTAAATCCGACAAGGAAAAGATGTTAAATGGTGTTAAACCTTTCAACAATTAACATTTTATTTACTGTGCTACAAAAGTGTATTGGATTGTTCCTTTTTGACGTGCTGGCGCTGAATTATCGTTGTTAAAAACAGTTCGTATTGCCGCTTCTTTAGCATAGGCAAAAAGCTGCTTATCGCGGATAGAATTATCGTCACGAGGTTCGGCATCAACAACCTCGCCCTCGCGGTTTACAACGATATCAACAATAACCGTTCCTCCGCCCTGACTCAAATATACGGGTACCGGTAAACGTATGTGGTAACGATTTTCCAGGTAGTAAACAATATTACTTTCTCCGGCATAAATTACGTTCTTTATTGAATCGCGGTCCATGCCTTCAGTAGTTTCAACAGGCATTTCTATATCGCTTAAATCAACGGTTTCTTTTGCAAGGTTTTTATTGACATTTGAAACGAGTTGTTTGGCGGCTTCAACTTCTTTTAAATAATCATCGTCGAAAAATTCGTCGGTTGAAGTGGTGGTGTTTTCTGTAGCAGATTGATTCGAAGCAACATTTGTTCGAGTATTAGTAGTTTGTTCGATATCGGCTTGATCTGTAGGTTCTTCCTCCACCGTTTCGGGTTCATTAATTTCGGGCTCGAGCATTTCTGCCGGAAATTCAATTAAAATTTCCTCCTCTTTTACATTGCCTTTCATATCTACATCGGCCAGTAAAAACGCAGAAAATAACAGAATATGGAATACCAGCGTACCGATTACTCCATAAACATTTCTTCTGTATAACTCTCCTATCTTCATGTGCAGCAAAAATATAAAATTAGCAACGATAAAAGCCCGAAATCAGAGAGAATACTAATTTATTTATGTTGAACATTATCCGGGATACGCACATAAAAAAAGAGTTTCCCAATCATGGAAAACTCTTTTCTGTATACCGTCTTTAATCTATTTTGTTGCGGCGACCATTGCCCTGAAATAACCAATTGATTCGGCAATTCCCATAAACGGATCATCCATATTTCGTTCGTGTTCCAGACTTACAGCACCGGTGTAATTTACTTCGCGAAGCATATTTACAAAAGCGGGGAAATCAATTATACCTCGCCCCACTTCAACCGAATAACCTTCTTTTGTGCGCCCTGTAACATCTTTTAAATGAATATCGAACACCCTGGTGTGGTATTTTTTTAAATCAGCTACCGGATCTTTCCCATTTCTGGTATCGTGGCCAATATCGAGACACATGCCAATTCGCGGATCAAGATCTTTTGTATGTTCCCAAACATCTTCAGCATCCGGATATACTGCGATATCCGGGCCATGCAAGTGAATGGCAAAATACAAACCTGTTTCCGCTACTTTTTCATTTACATATGGAAGCAGTTCGTAATCGGGCACACCTACAATCGTGTTAACTCCTACGCGTTTCGCATAATCAAAATATTTATCAATATCCTCTTTACTTTTCATATAAAGCGGTCCAACCGCATAACCGGTAACACCATACTCGGCACACTTTTTATGAAATGCCTCTATTTCTTCAGCAGTACTCTTAACAGGTAAATGGAAATCTTTTATACAAAGGTAATGTACATCACACCGTTTCATGGTTTCCAGCGTGGTTTGTAAGTCGAAACGTACAAAAGTATACCCGGCCATCCCGAGCTTAAAAGATTCATTTGTTTCAGGCGCCGGTTGAGGATCGGGGCGTTTTACATCTTGCGCCGTTAGCGCAAACGTCAACAATAGTAAAAACAGAAGAGAAAGTGTTAATTTGTTCATTGTATTAAATTTAGTTGATACAGGAAAACAAATGTAACAATTAAACTAATACGTAACTGACCTTACACGCACGTGTTTGAGTAATTATCAAGTTTAAATTCCGGGCAGCGATTTACAACCGCTAAACTATAAATTAAACGAAACAGCTTAAAATTGAAGTAGAAGGTTGAAAGTAATTATACCGTTTGCCAGCGGGTTGTTATATTATAATTCTGAGCATATTCTTCCCGCTCCTTCTCATCTGCGGTTCGTTTGCTTTCAGCTTCCAGATTTTGCAGCTCAACACATGCATGACTAATGTCATTTTTCTCTGCTTTAAAGAATTTTTTCTTTATTTTATCAGCCGCACATCTAAAGAATAAATTAACCTTTTTCATGTTTTTGTTATTTTGAGTTATTTCTTTGAATCATTCAACCGTTGCAACAAAACAGCGGCAAATGAACTCATCGATGTATTCTGAATAATTACATCATCCGGCAAATCAAGTATTTCATGGGTGAAATTCCAGATCGCCTTTACACCACAGTTCACCAAGTCTTCAGCTACTTCTTGTGCCACATCATTGGGTGTAGTCAATATGGCAATCTCAACATCCAACCGGTTCGACAGATGAAACAGCTTGTTATACTCCAAAACCGGAGTATTTCCAATGTGTTGCCCGATCTTCTTTTCATCTACATCAAATGCTGCTATTACTTTCAAACCCAGCGTTTGATGCTCCTGATAAGCCATTAATGCAGAACCTAAATTACCGGCGCCAACCAAAAAAGCTTCGTTTACATGATTGAATCCCAAAAATTCTTCCAGTGCATGGCACAACTCGTAAGTATTGTACCCCACCCTGGGTTTTCCTTTTACCCCGGTAAATGCCAAATCTTTTACCACTTGTGTAGGATCGCATTTTAGTTCCTTTCCAATTGATGGTGCTGAAATATTCATTACACCCTTTTCACGAACTTTTTCAAGAAAAAATAAATAGCTTGGCAACCTTCTTAATGTTGGTTCCGGAACTTGTTTTTTATTTTTCCTTACTGCGATCACTTTTGTAGCTTTTGTCATTTAGTTCACTTTAAAAATACGAATAACTCAAATTAGAGAATTTTTTCTTTATTGCTTTTATATGAATATTCACTAAAAGTTAACATATAAATCCTACTGATTTTCAATTGCAAAGAGCAGTTTACAATTTGCCAACAATGGTGCAAAATTCATTATACAGAATATTCTAATCGGTGACAGGATAAGTAGACAACTAAAAATTATGCAGCAACAACAGATTAGCAAATTCCCAAACTACACTTTAGAAAAACAATTTCTCATCATGGTTTGGAAAAAAAATTCCTGCATCGATACGGATTCTGTCAAGCGTTTGTATTAAATCCTCACTCATTTTCCAGGTCATCTTCGGGCTTTCTATCAACCCGGCATCCAAACACTCCATAACGTGTTTGGCTTCGTATTGGTACCCTGCTCCTTCTTTCGTTTCATTTGGAATTAACTTTCGCTCTTCGTCGCCTTTCCATACCGTTAAATCGGTCGGAGTAAACCAGCGCGGATGCAAAATAACATAACCCTTCTCGCAACAAAATTCGGATTGTACCGGCGAATGCACCGCAAAACTTGAGGACAAACTGGCCATCTCTCCACCTTTGTATTTAAATATCATTTGGATGCTTTCCTCGCTTCCGGTGGAACTAAAATCGGCAGAAGTTTTTATGAGGTCAGGAACGCCAAGGGTTGACAGCGCTGCAAATACCGGGTAAATACCAATATCCAAAAGTGAGCCGCCCCCCAATTTAACATTGTACAGGCGCTTTTCCTCATTGAACTCGGCATTAAAAGCAAAATCCGACCGCACCATTTTCAATTTCCCCAATTCTCCGGAATTGATAATCTCAAGCGCTTTTTGAAAACTTGGCTGAAACATGGTCCAGAAAGCTTCCATAAGGAAAGTGTTGTTTTCCTTTGCACATTGTATCATTTGCGCCACTTCGTGCTGATTCATAGCAAAAGCCTTCTCACAAAGTACTGCCTTTTTATGCTCGAGACACAACATCGTATGCTCAAAATGGTGTGAGTGTGGCGTTGCAATATAAACTACATCAACGTTTGGGTCTTTAACCATTTCCGTATAAGTGCCATAAGCCTTCTCAAATCCCAGTTCGTTGGCAAAATCCTGCGCACGGTTTAAATCGCGCGATGCGGCTGCATACAGTTTCGCATTTGGCAACAATTTCAGGTCGTTAACAAACTTATTGGCAATTTTACCACATCCTAATACAGCCCAATTGTATATTTTACTCATGATTTCTCGATTTAGATTGAAGGCTAAATGTACAAACTAATTAAAGATTCAGAAAGCCTGAAGGTAGAATTTAAACTGCCATTTGCTTCGATTTTGGCATATCGAAATATTTTTGAAACAGTGCAAAGCGTTGCGATTTGCTCTGCGTGCGCTTCTTTCGTAGATATGAGAAATGTAGAGGCGATACTTTTTCTATCTCTTTTAAATAGTCGTTACTATACCAGGTTTCATTTAACCCCACCGATTCAACAACCATCATTTCAATGCTCCGGTTCATCAAACCTAAAAAATCGTCGCTTTTTACGCCATTAAAACAGCGCATTTGTTCCAGTGCCATGCGCCCAAAATGAATGGTTTTATTCACAAATCGCCCCAGGTCTTTTTCAGGCAAACAAGAGAAAATGGTTTTGGTAGAGGCTAACGAATCCTCTTTTACATCCTGAATATCGTCGAGTAATTGCAAATAAATTCCGTAGCCAAAAAGCGCTTGTTCCTGTTCTCTGGTCATATCTCCGGCCACAAGGTAACCATCGGCTAAAACCGATGCCCCGCCTTTTTCAAAACAAATGTTGCAGATCTCATCATCAGAGATTCCGTTCTGCGTTATCATTTTCAAACTATTGGTTTGCCCCTGCTGAATGGCATATAAACTCTCATACACCCTTGGGAATTTGTGGCGTGGAAACTCTCCTTCAAACATACTTATTAGGTGGAACAGCTGGTTTTCCGTGTGATTCAAAGGAATCTCCAGGATGCCGTGTAAACGTCGATCGAAACGCGTTGAGAAGGTTTGTTTTTGTTCGTTACTTATTTCCGGATTATCCAGTAAATTATCGCTGTAGGGGTAGATCATGGAATATGCGAAGACCGATGGTGTGATTTTCACCGGTTTTTCAATCATCAGCTGCAGGCCATTCATTATCCACACATTTCGCATTCCCTGGTATATATCTTCCGGATCTAATTCCGGACCGAATGCACGTGCCCGATAGAAAAAATCTTTTGAAACATCTTTGAAATTTTCCGAGAGGATAATTTCGAGGTGAACGGGATCAAAATCAAAAACAGTCTCCAGAAACGACCTGAACATGGGAAAAAACGACTTTGCAGGATCTCGTTGAACCTGCTGTACTTTACGAACGTTCTGCAACTCTTTTAACTTATTTTGAAAGCCGTCGAAATTATGTTCGTGCGCAAATTTTTCTTCTGATGAATACGTTTTATGAAAATGCGGAAAAGAATCGGGGCTCCGCTCCCACATTTCTTTAAAATGGTTGATGTAATCCTGAACAGGTAGCATAGATCTTAGTTTTCCCCGAAAATAGGTGAAACAAAGCAAATGCATACAATTTATTAGATAATCGTGGGAATTTTGAGGGTTAAATGGGTTTTTAAAACTGTAAGTATCATTTCAAACGCTGAATTGGATTCGGTACCGCTTGAAATGATACTTATAGTTTATTATGCAATGTTAGTGTAAACAGCCTGAACGTCTTCGTCCTCTTCCATTTTATCCAACATCTTCTCAATTTCTTCCATTTGTTCTTCGGTAAACTCTACCGGAGTAGTAGGAATGCGCTGAAGTTCTGCTTTTTTAACGTTAATTTCCAGCTCCTCAAATTTATGCGCCATGTCGCTAAAGCTGATGTATTCGCCATAAGCGTAATACGTTCCTTCGTTCTCTTCAATTTCATCCAAACCGGCATCAATCAGCTCCAGTTCAATATCTTCCATCTCCATTCCTTCCGGCATATCAAACTCGAAAACAGCTTTTCGTGAAAACATAAATTCCAGTGAGCCGTTTGGAACCTGGCCTCCACCTGCCTTGTTAAAATAACTTTTAACATTAGCCACTGTACGGGTTGTATTATCGGTTGCTGCTTCAACAAAAACCAATACGCCATGCGGGCCTTTTCCTTCGTAGGTGGTTTCAATATATGTCGCTGCATCTTTTCCCGATGCACGTTTAATCGCTGCTTCAATATTCGCCTTAGGCATGTTTTGTGCCTTCGCGTTCATGATAGCGGTGCGTAGTGCAGGATTCAAATCCGCTTCAGGGCCACCTTCTTTAGCTGCAATGGTTATTTTCTTCGAAAGTTTTGGAAAAACTCTCGACATTTTATCCCAGCGTTTCTCCTTCGCTGCCCTCCGGTATTCAAATGCTCTTCCCATGAATAAGTCTGTTTTGAAAATTTGTGCGAAAATAAATACAGAAAACTTAATTACCAAAAACAGAGCTAGTGTTTTTACCTTTATATCACTACTGTTAGAATTTTCTGTAAGAAATGTGCAATATAAATGTAGCCGGTTATTCCACCTTCTGGATTGAAATTTTCTTCGGTTTACAAACCTTGTCTTCCTTTTTTACTTTGGCTCCACATTTTTTGCAACTGTATTTTGGATCTTCTTTATCGTGAAAATCCTTTTTTTTACATGCCTTTTTACTCATCTCCAATTTTCCTGTTCACGATGTACTACAACAACATTCACAGGATAATTGTTTTGCAAATATTCACCAATTTTCTCGGCCGAATATACCGACCGGTGCTGTCCGCCGGTACAACCAAAACCAAGCGAAAGATGCGTAAATCCACGTTCAAGATAAACTTTCACCGATTGATCAACCAGCACTTTTACGGCATCGATAAAAAGCCTGATCTCTGATTTTTGCTCCAGGAATTCCTGCACCGACATGTCCTTTCCACTTAACTTTTTGTACTCCTCGTAACGGCCGGGGTTATTTATAGCACGGCAATCGAAAACATGCCCGCCACCATTTCCCGACGGATCTTCAGGGTAGCCTTTTTTATATGAAAAACTTGTAATTCGTACGGTAAGATTCGATTTTTGCTGTCCAATTTCCTTTAAAACCTCGGAATGAGTAAGCTGCTTTAATACGCTGGTTAGTTCAGGTAAATCAACCGGCAATCTTAAATCGGAAAGTAATACTTCCAGGTTTTTTAGCGCGTAAGGAATACTTTTCAGGAAATGTTCCTTTTTCTCGTAAAAACCACGGAATCCGTAGGCGCCCATCGCCTGCATAATACGAATGAGAACAAAACCTTTAAAGTAAGCTGAGAACTTCTCTTCATCAACTTTCATGTACTTCTTCAGTTCCGAAATATAAAAATCGTAAAGCTGAGCGCGTACACTTTCCGGGATATCGGCTTTTCCATCATAAAGTAACGATGCCAGATCATATTGCAACGCCCCTAAACGTCCGCCCTGATAGTCGATGAAATACACATCATCATCTTTTAGCATCACGTTGCGAGACTGGAAATCGCGGTAGAGAAAATAATTGGAACTCGCACTCAGCAAATAATTGCTAAACAACTGAAAATCATCTTCAAGAGCCTGCTCATCGAAATGTATTTTTGCCAACTTCAGAAAATAGTATTTGAAATAATTCAAATCCCACATCATCGA
>NZ_JBFHGM010000234.1:0-7966 GCF_041583095.1 Draconibacterium sp. | reverse complement strand
GAAGTTCCGGTGATGGTGCGTATAACCACACGTTTGGCACACTCGCGTGCCGGAGTGATTCGCAGTGAAGTACTGCCCGAAAAAGACGTGGTTTTACCAGCTGATCCAAGCCAGTTTGTTTTGCTGCCGGCCATTGCCCGCAGAAGATACAAAGGTTTGCTTGAAAAACAGGAGCTGTTTGAGAAGACGGCAAAAAAATCGAAATACAACGAATACATAAAAGGCGAAGACAAAAGCTTTGGAATAATTGCCTGCGGTATTGCTTACAATTACCTGAAGGAAAATTATCCGAAAGACGACTGCCCGTATACCGTACTGAAACTTTCGCAATACCCGGTTCCTCAAAAATATTTGGATAAAATGGCCAAACATTGCGAAGAGGTACTGGTGCTGGAAGAAGGTTATCCGGTTGTTGAAGAGCACATAAAGGCTGCATTTAAAAAGGATATTCAGGTTTCGGGGCGATTAAGTGGTGCTTTGCCACGCGACGGCGAACTGAATGCCGATCTGGTAGCCAAAGCACTGGGAAAAGAAACACAGCTTGGTGCCGATGTTCCGGATCTGGTTGTAAACCGTCCGCCGGCATTGTGCCAGGGATGCGGCCACCAGGACATGTACAAAGCCCTGAACCAGGCGCTGGATAAATACTCCAAAGGACGCGTTTTCTCCGATATCGGTTGTTATACGCTGGGTGCTTTGCCGCCATACAAAAGTATATACTCGTGTGTTGACATGGGCGCTTCGGTAACCATGGCAAAAGGTGCTGCCGATGCAGGTTTGATTCCTTCCGTAGCTGTTATTGGCGACTCAACTTTTACGCACTCGGGAATAACCGGTTTGTTGGATGCCGTTAACGATGAGGCAAATATCATAGTTGTTATTTCCGATAACGAATCGGTATCGATGACCGGTGGACAGGAGTCATCAGCACTTGGAAAAATTGAAAGCATTTGTACCGGAGTTGGCGTTGACCCGAATCATATTCGCGTATTAACTCCACTGAAAAAATACCACGATATGATGGTGCAGACTTTCGAAGAAGAGATTGCTTACGAAGGTGTTTCGGTAATTGTTTTTCGTCGCGAGTGTATTCAGGCAGCGGCAAAACGTTTGCGCAAGGAAAAGAAAATGAAAGATAACCCCAATAAATAAGTAAAAATGAAGACAGATATAATATTAGCCGGAGTTGGCGGACAGGGAATTCTTTCCATTGCATCGATTATTGGCGATGCAGCCATTAACGAGAATTTGTTTTTAAAACAGGCCGAAACACACGGAATGAGCCAGCGTGGCGGGGCAGTGCAGTCGCACCTGCGTATTTCCGACTGCGAAATTGCTGCCGATCTTATCCCGATGGGGAAAGCCGATTTGATTTTGTCGGTGGAGCCTATGGAAGCTTTGCGCTACCTGCCGTTTTTGTCGCCCGAAGGGTATGTGGTAACCAATACCACACCTTTTATCAATATCGCGAATTACCCGGATGTGGAAGCTGTTTTGGCAGAAATAGAAAAACAACCGCGTTTTGTGGCTATCGATGCAGATAAAATTGCGGCAGAAATTGGCAACAAACGTGCATCGAATGTGGTGATGTTGGGAGCAGCTACTCCTTTTCTGAATATTGAACCGGAAAAAATAGAAGCCGGAATTGCACATATTTTCAGTAGAAAAGGCGAGGCCGTGGTAGAAATGAACCGAAAAGCTTTTAAGGCCGGTTTGGATTTTGCAATGGCAAACAAATAAAAAATTAATAAGCATCTATAATAAACCCATTCCGGACAAGTGTTCGCGAACGGGTTTTTTTATGTGTAGTTTGAAATCAAAATAAATAAGCACTTTTGAGATTCAAATTGTAAATACAACCTTGGGCAGGCATGTAAAATTGCTAATTTTGAGGCTCGTGATTAAGACAGCAACATATTATTTCTTATTAGAGTACTTCTGTTCTTACCCGAAGGGCTAATTCGCTTTCTTCGGGTGTGCAATCATTGTTCAATCAACAAAAACAACTAATCATTTTCGCAATGAAAAAATATTTATCATTAACCGCTATTCTGTGTCTGATTTCCATTTCTATAATGGCACAAGACGACAACAAAGTCACTGCAAAAAAATCATCGATCGAGCTTTACGGTTTTATCCGAAGCGAGTATTATTACGATTCCTACAAAGGACTTAACGCTGCCCAGGACAACTTTTACCTTTTCCCGCTTTACAAAGGAGAGGATGCTGAAGGGAACGATCTCAATCATCAGGGGATTCATGGTTTTACGGCCATGGCAACCCGTTTTGGTTTTAACATTACCGGACCTGAAGTTTTAGGAGCTAAATCATCTGCAAATTTCGAAACCGATTTTGCCGGAATTGTAAGCGAGTATCCCGAAGTGTTGCGTTTGCGAAAAGCATATGTAAAACTCGATTGGGAAAAATCATCGTTACTGATCGGGCAAACCTGGCATCCCTTATGGAATGGCAGCGGTGCCTTTTATCCGCAGGTAGGAGGTTTAAATACCGGTAGCCCTTATAACCCATTCAACCGCTCGCCACAAATCGATTTCGATTATAAACCGGGGACTAAAACAACACTGTCGTTAACAGCGCTATACGAACAGCAATATGCCACTCCGGGATTTTACGATGTGCCAAATACCAACTGCAAGAACCTTGCAAAGCGTAATGCCGGAATCCCTGAATTGGTGGCCGGATTGTACTACAACGACAATGGAATTAGCCTCGGAATTGCTGGTCAGTTTAATGCTATAAAACCTATTGACGTAACTGAAGGTACAGACGGTAAATTTCAGAGCGATGAGCTGAACACCAGTTATGCCGTAATGAGTTATGCGGGTTACAAAAAAGATAAATGGTTCTTTTTGGTAAAAGAACTGGTGGGACAGAATTTGTCGAACATGCTGATGATTGGCGGTTACGGTGTAAAATCTTACGACGAAAGAACCGGAGGAATGACCTACACCAACTATACCACATCAACTACTTTGGTGAATGTGGTTTACGGTACACAAAAGCAGCTGGGCCTGTTTGTCGGCTTATCAACTAATTTTGGTACAAAAGATCCCCTGTATAATTTCGATGGAGCAGCAAAAACTAAAGGTTTGATGCCAACTATGAAACAGGCCTGGCGCATAGCTCCGTATTACGCATATAACTATAAAAACCTTCGTTTTGTGGCAGAATATGAAATTGATTCGGCTGACTACGGAATCGGAACTTTCGATTTCTCAGATGGACTTTACGACGATACGGTAAACGCCATCAACCACCGGATTCTGTTAATGCTGACCTATAATTTTTAGAAGATTACACAAAAATTCTGGCAGAAGGAGTTTGAAACCCCGGGGAAGAAAGATCGACGGTAGGCACGGAATAAAATAACGGTACGGGTTTTGAACGAATTGAAAATATGATTTCCGTTGGTGAATGTTTATCCAATAAACTTTAATTTTACGGAAACCATGTTGAATTAACTAAAAAACTACAATTATGGCATTTGAAATATCTGTTTTTCTTGAAAACAAAATAACCCATTTCGAGGCAATTACCGCGCTGTTGAAAAAAAAGGGAATAAACATTCGAACGCTTACTTTAAATAATATGGCGCACGGATGGGGCGTATTAAGTTTGCTTGTCGACCATCCTGATGAAGCCTATAAAATTCTTACCGACCACGGAAATTCTGTGGCAATGAAAGAGGTGATTGCGCTTGAAATGAAAGACGAAGCGGGTGGTTTGGACGAGATTCTGGTGAAAATTGCACGTGCCGGAATTCATATCGAAAGTGCTTATACGCGACTTATTGGCGAAAATAATATGGCGGTTCTTCTACTTGAAGTTCCCGATGTTTTGGAGGCCATTCGTCGTCTGGAAATCAACCATGTTAAAATTCTTGACGACAAAGTGGTTTACGGAAAATAGCAACTACCGAAATGCCCGGTTGTAGACCAATAAACAACATGTAAAACCAATGTAGCTGTTAGAAATTATAAATTCCTAACAGTTACTAAGATCAACTAAATTTTATGATTTGGAATGAAAAGATAGAATGCGCCTCTCGCGATGAGATGGCCGCAGTTCAAAGCGAACGTCTAAAACAAACCGTTCAGCGCATTTACCACAATATACCCAGCTACCGCGCCAAAATGCAGGAAATTGGAATGCTGCCCGGCGATGTACGTTCGGTAGAAGATTTAAAAAGCCTGCCGTTTACCAATAAAACCGACCTGCGCGATAATTACCCTTTCGGAATGTTTACCGTGCCCATGAGCGAAATTGTGCGTGTGCACGCCAGTTCGGGAACTACCGGAAAACCAACCGTTGTTGGTTACACCCGAAACGACCTGAGCATGTGGGCCGAAGTGGTAACCCGTTCGTTGTGTATGTCGGGTGTAACACGTAACGACATTGTGCAGGTGGCATACGGTTATGGTCTGTTTACCGGTGGTTTGGGATTACACTACGGTACTGAAAACCTTGGAGCAACCGTAATTCCTATTTCGGGTGGAAATACCCAAAAGCAAATTCAGCTAATGCAGGATTTTGGCTCGTCGGTAATTGCCTGTACGCCGTCGTATGCTTTGTTTTTGGCCGAAGTCATGCAGGAAATGGGTATCGATCCGGAAGAGCTGAAGCTACGCGTTGGTATTTTTGGTGCCGAACCATGGAGCGAAAGCATGCGCAAGGAGATTGAAGCCAAATTAAAATTGAAAGCCATCGATATTTATGGATTGAGTGAAGTGATTGGCCCCGGAGTTTCGTGCGAATGCGAGCACCAGGTGGGCATGCACGTTAACGAAGATCATTTTATTCCAGAAATTCTCGATACGGAAACACTGCAACCTGTTGCACCGGGTGAAGTGGGAGAGTTGGTATTTTCAACCATTACCAAAGAGGGAATTCCAATTTTGCGCTATCGTACGCGCGATCTTACCCGCTTGATTTACGATAAATGCGAATGCGGACGTACACTGGTGCGCATGGAAAAATGTAAGGGGCGTTCGGATGATATGTTAATCATTCGCGGAGTTAATGTATTCCCGTCGCAAATTGAAAGTGTATTGCTCGAAATGAGCGAAACAGAACCACACTACCTGTTAATTGTGGAGCGCGAAGGTACACTCGATGTGCTGAAACTTATGGTGGAAGTGCAGGAGCAATTCTTCTCGGATGAAGTACGCGAACTGGAAAAACTGAAAAAGAAAATTACGCATAATATTCAAAGTACGCTTGGGATTTCAGTAGATGTGAAACTGGTGGAACCAAAAACCATTGAGCGTACTGCAGGAAAAGCAAAACGTGTAATCGATAATCGTAAAATCTAAAGTCATGATCATCAAACAAGTATCTGTTTTTTTAGAGAATAAGTCAGGACGATTAAACGAAGTGACAAAAATACTGGCCGATGCCGAAATAAACCTGTCGGCGTTTACCATTGCCGATACTTCTGATTTCGGGATTCTGCGCATGATTGTTTCCGACCCGGATAAAGCATGCGCGGTATTAAAAGAAAATGAGTTTTCGGTAAAAACCACTGATGTTGTTTTGGCCAAAACACCAAATAAACCGGGCAGTTTAAGCAAGCTGCTGGATATTCTGCAAAAAGAAGAGGTGTTTATCGAATACATGTATGCCTTTTCGATGAAAGATGAAGGAGCCGTTACCGTAATTCGCCCAACACGAGTTGAGCGTTGTGTGGAAATGCTGCAAAAACATAAAACCGAATTGTTACGGGCTGATGAACTCTATCAGTTGTAGTAGCAAATTGACAAGAAAATATGAAAGCGGATTTCCGAAAGGGAATCTGCTTTTTTGTGTGTAGCTGTTTCCAAGCTATAATTCGCAAGATTTTGTTATTTCACGCTGATAACGCAGATTTCCGCTGATTTTCTTTCACCCCATGGGGTGAAAGTTTTTTTCTGCGTAAATCTGCGAGATCTGCGTGACACTTTATTTTACTTGCGGAAGTATGGTCTGATTCGAGCTAAATTAAAAATCATTGCAACTGAACGAAATCATTATCGTAAATTAGAAGATCAAAAACGATAAAAAATGGAAGTACTTGGAATTGATTTTGGCGGATCGGGAATTAAAGGAGCAATTGTAGATACTAAAACAGGTGAACTGGTTACAGAACGACATCGTATTGATACACCACAACCTGCAACTCCTGATGCAGTGGCGGAGGTAATGGCAGAGCTTACTGAACATTTTAACTGGAAAGGTAAAGTTGGCGTTGGTGTACCTGCCGTAGTTAAAAACGGTGTGATGTTAAGCGCTGCAAACATCGATAACAGTTGGATTGGGCAGGAAGTTAACAAACAATTATCCGAGAAAACAGGCTGCGAAGTAGAGTGTGTAAACGATGCCGATGCTGCCGGAATTGCCGAGATCCATTTTGGAGCCGGAGCCAAGGCAAAAGGTATGGTGTTTTTACTTACTGTAGGAACCGGAATCGGGACCGTTATTTTTATCGATAAACACCTGGTGCCGAACCTGGAGCTGGGCCACCTTGAATTTAAAGGCAAAACCATTGAACGCTATTCAGCTGATTCGGTGCGAAAAAGAAAAGATCTGTCGTGGGAAGAGTGGGGTAAACGTTTTAACAATGCGCTGGATTATTACGACAGGATGTTTAATCCCAACCTGTTTATTATTGGCGGTGGCGTAAGTAAGAAAATGGACAAGTTTGAAGAATACATTAATGTTGATACTCCCGTTGTACCTGCTGAAATGGAAAACAACGCCGGAATTATCGGCGCTGCTTTAAATATGGTTTATAAGTAAGTTTTGGATCCTTTTGTTCATCTTTATTTGTTGTGTTGGTGCTTCACAATTTTCACTACCCGCCTGTACACAATCTCCATTGTACTCCAGTGTAATCCTTGAAAATCGGTGGTATTTACAAATTGAACAACAACCGCGTCGATGTCTTTGTGGTATTTGGCAATGCTCATATATCCTGGCATCAATCCGGTGTGTTCGTATACGTAAATGGAGGAATAGATTTTCTGTTCACCTTCGTTAAATACCGAGCCATCGTTTAATGCCCGCAGAAAAATGCCAACATCTTCAGCACTGGCAACCATCGAGGTTAGTTTGGTTCCATAGTCTCCGGCTTTAATGTCTTCTTCTATTCCAACGTAATATCCACTCATCACATCGTCGATGTTTTCCTCAGTTATCGAACCAAAAGTGTTTTTCAGGCCAAGGGGGGCCAGAATTTCTTTTTTAATCGTCTGGAAAACTTCTTCTCCGGTCACTTTTTCAATTAACATGGAAATCAACAAATAATTGGTGTTCGAGTACCGATACTTGGCATTGGGGGCAAAATCGGCCGGTAAATCAAGCACACGTTCAAGTGCTTCCTGGCTGCTTGATGGTGGTTCTGCCCAAAAGTTTGGGGTGTCGGTTAAATTAGGAATACCACTGCGGTGTTGCACAAGCATTCTCAGTGTAATTTGGTCGGCATTTTCAATTCTTCCTAGCAGTTGAGGGAAGTAATCGGCCAGAGTTTTATCCAGCGATAAACGCCCGTCGCTAACCAGTTTGGTAATGGCAACCGCGTCGTATAATTTGCTGATGCTGGCAATTTTGAATAATGAATATGGATCGGCCGGAATTTTGTTTTCCCGGTTTTTGTACCCGGCAGCATAAAAGGCAGGTTCTTTTCCGGCTTCGTCAACATATACGATTATTCCGTCGAAACCATATTTTATGCTTTTATCGATTTGTTCCTGAACGGTAGCAGGCAGTGGAGTGAGCATGATTCTGAGCAGTAACCATGGCACAAAAAACATGGATATGGCGGTTCCTGTCAATAGCATTATTCGGATAATTAGTATTGTGTGTTTCTTTTTCATTCTAGCAATTTTATTCTCAGTGAAGTTTCTTATACAGCTTCCTGTAACAGTTTCTTTTCTAATTTGTTGACTTTTGGTTTTAATCCAAACAGTGG